>JAADDV010000136.1 GCA_013153795.1 Aquificota bacterium
GAGCTTGATACCTTTGCAGAAAGTAATGATTTAAACTCAAAAGAGATTATAGAAGGAGTTTGCTTAGACCCAAGAATAGGAATGCATTACAACAATCCATCTTTTGGATATGGAGGCTACTGCCTTCCAAAGGATACCAAACAGCTTTTAGCAAATTACCAAGAAAAAAATATTCCTACATTTTTAATAAAAGCAACAATAGAGTCTAATATTGCTAGAAAATACTATATAGCAGAGCAGATAGTAAAAAGAAATCCTAAGCTAGTTGGCGTATACAGATTAAGTATGAAGGCAGGTTCAGACAACCACCGTTCAGCCGCTATCATAGACATAATAGAATATCTAAAGGCAAAAGACATAAATGTGATTATATATGAGCCTTTATTAGAAGAAGACAGATTTATGGATTTTCCTGTAGAAAAAGATTTAAAGACCTTTAAAGAAAAAGCAGACCTTATAATAGCAAATAGATTCTCTAAAGATTTAGAAGATGTTAGAGAAAAAGTTTACACAAGGGATATATTCCAAAGGGACTAAACGTCCCTTCTTAATCCCTTACAAAATGTGATAGAAAATGAGCTGTTACTGTATCCATAGTCTGGACATGATTTACAATCCATGGGACAAAAATTTGTGAAAGATAGCTTTTTAAAAGAGAAGGGTCTTTACTTTTTTCAAATTTTCTTTTAAGTTGGTCAAGTTCCATTAAAACCCTATCATGTTCTCCTTTATGCATAGGATAAGCAAAAAAGTTATACTCTTCCATTAATCCCTGTTCAAAAGAAAAATGTTCCTGAACATCTTTTAAAAACTCTTCAAAAAGATGTTCAATTTCTTCTAAAGAAGATTCATTTTTTTCATATTTTTCAATACTTTCATAAAGTTTATTAAGAATATCTATCTCAACATCATGAATCTGATTCATTTTTTCAACGGCAACCTTTGGAATTAAACTTTTATCTAAAAGCATTTATGTCCTCCCTTTGTGGTTTTTAATATTTATTTAGATAATAAGACTTAATTTCAATGATAAAAATCAAGAGCAAGAAATAGAGATTAGAAGAATATCTTGGGAAAAATAAATGCCTGAGGCGGGAGTCGAACCCGCACGCCCTTGCGGGCAGGGGATTTTGAGTCCCCCGCGTCTGCCAATTCCGCCACTCAGGCTCTAATAAAGATATTATTCCAATAAATAATATATTTCAACAAGCCGATATTTAAATATTAAAATTTTAGCCTTGTTTTTTTACAAAATTTTTTATTATTTATTTATAATAGTCCTAATAATATTATTTTTAGCATAAAAAACTTTTTTAATAAAAATTATTAGGAGGAGCTTTTGCGCAAACTTAAAGATATAAGACCTATAGAAGTAAAAGATTATAAACTTTATGTTATAAATCAATTAAAACTTCCTAAAGAAGTTGCATGGGAAGAATTATCAACATATAAAGATGTAGCAAAAGCTATAAAAGATATGATAATAAGAGGTGCTCCTTTAATTGGTATTGTAGGAGCTTATGGATTTGCTATTGGTGTAAAACAATTAATAGATGAAAGAAAATCACTAGATAAAGCTCAAAAGGTTTTAGAAACTCTAAAGAATACAAGACCAACTGCTATTAATCTTTTTTGGGCTTTAAATAGAATGTGGAAAAAATTTCAAAAACTTATGCAGGAAGGAAAAAATAATGAAGAATTAATAAAAGCTTTGTTTAAAGAAGCAAATAAGATAGATTTAGAAGATTACCATGCTAATAAATCTATAGGAGGATATGGACAAGTTTTACTTCCTCAAAAAGCTAATGTATTAACTCATTGTAATACAGGAGCTTTAGCAACATCAGGTTGGGGGACAGCTTTAGGTGTTATAAGAAGTGCTTATGAAGATGGAAAAGATATAACTGTTTATGTTGATGAGACACGTCCATATCTTCAAGGGGCTAGACTTACAGCTTGGGAGTTATTACAGGAAAATATAAATCATTATGTAATAACAGATAATAGTGCAGGTTTTTTAATATCTAAAGGATTAATAGATGCTATTATTGTAGGAGCAGATAGAATAACAGCTAATGGAGATGTTGCAAACAAAATAGGGACTTATTCTTTATCTGTTTTAGCAAAAGAACATAATATACCTTTTTATGTAGCTGCTCCAACATCTACGTTTGATTTAGATATAAAATCAGGGGAAGAAATTCCTATAGAAATAAGAGATGAAAAAGAGGTAAAAACTTGTGGAGGTAGTTATATAGCTCCTGAAGATTCAAAAGCTTTAAATTACAGTTTTGATATTACCCCAGCAAAAAATATAACAGCAATCATTACAGAAAAAGGTATAATATCAGAAATAACAGAAGATAATATAAAAAATTTTTTAAAGTATCGGGGAGGATAAAATAAAAATCAAGGAGAAGGAAACATGAAGGTTGTAACTATAGGAGGAGGAACGGGTTTATCTTCACTTCTTAGAGGAATCAAATATTTGGTTCCTGAAACAATACAAGATTTAACAGCTATCGTAACGGTAGCTGACAACGGGGGGAGTTCAGGAAGACTCAGAGAAGAAATGGGTATTCCAGCTCCAGGAGATATTAGAAACTGTATTGTAGCTCTTGCTGAAGATGAAGATATTTTGGCTAAGGTTTTTCAGTATAGGTTTTCAAATGGAGAAGGTTTAAAAGGACATAGTTTTGGAAACTTATTTCTTACAGTTTTAACGAAAGTTAAAGGAGATTTTCTTGACGCAATAGAAATCACTTCAAAAATACTTAATATTAAAGGAAAAATTATTCCTTCTACAGATGAAATGGTAGATATTGTTGCTGAATTTTCTGATGGACAAGTAATAAAAGGAGAAACTCAGATAACAGAATATGGAAAGCAATTAAAAGGAAAAATTAAAAGAATTTGGATGGAGCCGGAAAATGTTAGAGCTCCAGAAGATGCGGTAAAAAAACTTTTAGAAGCAGATTTTATTATTTTAGGTCCTGGTAGCTTATATACAAGTATTATTCCAAATCTTCTTGTAAAAGATATAAAAGAAGCATTGCTTAAATCAAAGGCTTATAAAATATATATAGGAAATGTTATGACCCAATATGGGGAAACAGATGGTTATACAGCTTCAGACCATATAAAAGCTCTTCATGAAATTGTTGGACAAAGATTTATAAATGCTGCCATAATAAATACAACAATACCTCCTGATGATGTGTTAAGAAGATATATGAAAGAAAATGCTGAACCTGTTGTAGCTGATGCAGGAAATATTTCAAGAATGGGAATAACTGTTTATGCAGAAGATTTATTAGATACAGGAACATATGCAAGACACAATCCTCAAAAATTAACAGATACTATTTTAAAAGTTTTTAGGGAAAAAGCTTTAAAAAGAACTGCTTAATGAAAAGATATTTAACTGAATTTGATACAAAAAGTTTACCTGAAGAAAAAGTAGATACAGTTATAATAGGTGCTGGGATAGCTGGTCTATCCACAGCCCTTCAACTTTTAAATCTAGGAGTAAAACCCTTAGTTATCTCAAAAAAAGAACCTAAAATTTCAAACTCTTTTTTAGCTCAAGGAGGAATTGCTGCAGCTATAGGACCTGATGATGACCCAGACCTTCATTGTGAAGATACTATAAAAGCAGGGAAAGGTCTTTGTATAAAAAAACATGTAAGAATTCTTGTAGAAGAAGGCCTAGAAAGAATAGTAGACCTTTTAAATTATGGAGTTCCTTTTGATAAAAATGAAAAAGGTCTTCCTTTACTTACAAAAGAAGCAGCCCACTCAAGAAGAAGAGTCCTTCATATAAAAGACAAAACAGGTTATGAAATTGGAAAAGTTTTATATAAAAAATCTGTAGAAAAAGGCCTTTTTCTAGAAACAGGCTTTTATGTAGAAGAAATCTTAACAGATGAAAGTAAATTTGTTGGTATTATTATTTCAAATAATAAAGAAAAAAAATTTATAAGAGCTAAATCTCTAGTTTTAGCATCAGGAGGTTATTCCCCTTTATATAAAAGAAATACATCAGCATACAAAGTAGGGGGAGATGTTATTTCTTTAGCTTATAGAGCTGGTGTAATTTTAAAAGATTTGGAATTTATACAGTTTCATCCTACTGCTTTGTATATAGAAGGTTATCCTGCTTATCTAATATCAGAAGCTGTAAGAGGAGAAGGAGCTATACTTGTTGATGAAAAAGGAAATAGATTTGTAGATGAATTAAAGCCAAGAGATGAAGTAGCTAGAGCAATTTTTTTACAGTATCAACAAGGAAAAAAAGTTTTTCTTGATATATCACCTTTAAAAGAAAAAGGAATAGATTTTAAAAAAAGATTTCCATCTATATATAATATGCTGATTTCAGTAGGTTTAAAAGATACAAACTTAATTCCAGTAAGTCCAGCAGCCCATTATTCTATTGGAGGAATTGAAGCAAAACCAACAGGTAAAACAAATATAGAAGGCATTTTTGCTGTTGGGGAAAATGCCTGCACAGGAGTCCATGGAGCAAATAGACTTGCAAGTAATTCTTTATTAGAATGTGTCGTATTTGGATATAAAACAGCTTACAGTGTGTATCTATACAATATGTACAACAATATTAATGAACACTTTCATACTTTTTCTAAAATAAAAGTAAAAAAACATGGTAAATCTCTCGATAAAGATACTTATCTAAAAAAAATAAAAAATATTATGTGGAATGATGTAGGTCTTATAAGAGAAGAAAAAAAACTATCTAAAGCTTTAACAGAAATAAACAAAATAGAAGAAGAAATATCTTTTTATGATGAAGTAAGATATTTATTAGATATTATTTATTTAGCAAAAGGAGTAATTTTGTCTGCAATAAGTAGAAAAGAAAGCAGAGGGACTCATTACAGGATTGATTTTCCATTTGAAAGAGACGAATATAAAAAACATACAAAGCTATTAAAAGATTTTAAAATAAAATTGGAGGTAGTTTAGCCATTCAGGAGTTAAGAGTTAATAGACAAATAAGAGTAAGGGAATGCCGTCTTATTGATGAAAATGGTAAAAATTTAGGCATTGTCCCTATTGATGAGGCGTTGAGGTTAGCTGAGGAAAAAGAATTAGACCTTGTGGAAATCTCACCAAATGCCAAACCCCCTGTCTGTAAAATTATGGATTATGGAAAGTATAAGTTTGAGCAGCAGAAAAAAGAAAAAGAAGCTAGAAAGAAACAGCGTCAAAAAATGCAGAATATCAAAGAAATTAAATTTAGAATAAAAATTGAAGACCATGATTATCAGACTAAGGTAAAACATATAAGAGAATTTATTGAACATGGAGATAAAGTAAAGGTATGGATATGGTTTAGAGGAAGAGAAAATGTTCATCCTGAAATAGGAGAGAAACTTGCTCAAAGAATAATTCAGGATTTATCAGATATTGCAAAAGTAGAAAAACAGCCAAAAAAAGAAGGTAGAAATATGCTTTTTACTCTTGTTCCAAAAGGATAATCTTTAAAAGCAGGAAGAAGCTTGACAGCTTCTTCTTTTTTATTTAAATTGGTTAGTATATACTAACCAATTGGAGAAAAAGATGAAAATAGCATTTCCATCTAAAGATGGAATTCATATTTGGGGACATCCAGGAAGAGCTGAATATATAGTTGTTATTACTGTTGATAAAAACAAAATTTTAAAAAAAGAAATCTTTGAAAACACAATAAAACATCATGAAAAAGGAGAAAAGAAACTTCCTAAAAATCTGACTGAATCAAGAAATAATCCTACTTCTCAAAATCCTGCTCAAAAAAAACTATGGGACATATTAAAAAATGTTGATTTATTTGTAACTAAAAGATGTGGAGAAGGTTTTAAAAGAAATCTAGAATATATAGGTGTCCCTTTAGTTTTAACAAAAGAGAAAGATGTGGAAACGTTTTTAAAGGAATATTTTGCGGAGGTTTAAGTATTATGAAAAAAGCTGTCGTTTTAGGTGGTGGTATAGGAGGTGTTGAAGCAGCTATTTCTTTAAAAAAAGAAGGTTTTGATGTAGAGCTTATTTCAGATAGAGATTATGTATATATATATCCTATATCCATATGGATACCAACAGGAGAAGTAAGTCTTTCAGATGTTGCTTTACCCTTACATGAAGTAGCAAAAGCTCATAATTTTACTTTTACTAAAGATAAAGTTGTATCTATATCTGGAAAAGAAAATAAAGTAGTTTTAGAGAATAGAGGAGAAAAAACAGATTTTGATTATCTTATTATTGCTTTAGGACAAACAAAATTAAAGCATAAAGGTATAGAAAATACTCTTTCTATTTGTGGTTCTCCAGAAGAAGCTTTAAAAATAAAGAAAAAATTAGACGAATTGATTGAAAAAGGTTTTGGAAAAATTGCTTTTGGATTTGGAGGAAATCCAAAAGCACCTGATGCTGTTAGAGGAGGCCCTGTTTTTGAAGTGATGTTTAATGTTCACAATTATTTAAAAAAATTACATCTTCGAGATAAATTTGATATTACTTTTTTTGCTCCTATGCCAAAACCAGGGGCTAGACTTGGAGAAACGGCTTTAAAACTTATGGATAAAATGTTTAAGAAGATGAATATAAAGAAAATTACAGGAAAGAAAATAAAAGAGTTTGAAAAAGATAAAGTTATCTTAGAAGATGATACTAAAATAGAAGCTGACCTTATTGCATTTACTCCTGCAGGAGATGGTCATCCTGTTATAAAAGAATCGGATTTACCCAAAACAGAAGCTGGATTTTTACTTATTGATGAAGGATGCCAGGTTTTAAATCACGAAAATATATATGCAATTGGAGATAGTGTAGCAATAGAAGGTCCTGAGTGGAGAGCTAAACAAGGACATCTTGCAGAAGTTATGGGTAGAATAACAGCAAATAATATAGCTGTAAAGGAAGGAATAAAAGAAGGAAGAATAGAAAGTTATAAAAGACATATAAATATTATGTGTCTTATGGATACAGGAGATGGTGGAGCTTTAGCTTATAGAAGTGATACAAAAGCTCTTCTTATTCCTTTACCTATTATAGGTCATTGGATGAAAAAAGCTTGGGGGCTATATTACAAACTTTCAAAATTAGGAAAAATACCAAGACTTCCTGGTATGTAAACCAGGAAGTTTTTTCATAAAAATTTCCCTCTAAAGATAAGTATAATATTCAAAATTCTTTCTTCAGCAGGTTTCTATATGAAAAAACTCTCCCTTGGAAAGCTCAAAATTGTATATACAGAAAAAAAAGATGGTAATATGCGCATTTCTAGCAATAGAGAAAATCTTTTAAAAAATTTTAATTTAGATAAACTTTCTATTCCTAATCAAAAACATACTGCTTATATTTTTAATATAAATGAATATAGAAATCAGGAAGCAGATGGCCTATATACAGATAAAAAAAGAGAGGCTTTAGGTGTTTTAACAGCTGATTGTATGCCTATTGTTTTGAGTGATGGAACTATACTTACTGTTATCCATGCTGGTTGGAAAGGCTTATTTGAAGGAATTTTAGAAGAAGCTGTTTCAAAGTTAAAAAACAAAGAGAAAGCTGTTGCTTTTATTGGACCATCAGCAAGAATATGTTGTTATCAAGTTAAAGAAGATTTTTTACAGCATTTAAAAAAATATAATATTCATGTTGATAAAAGACATTTAAGAAAAAATGAAGAAGGGTATACATTTTCTCTTCAAGAGGTGGCAAAAGATAAATTAAAAGAAAAAGGAGTAAATCATATAGTAGATATATCTTTATGCACTATTTGTAAGGAAGACTTTTTCTCTTATAGAAAAGGTAATTTTGAAGAAAGAATTCTAACCTTTGCCTGGCTGGAGGACTAAATGGGTTTAAAAGATTTAATAGGAAAATTTAAAGGACAAAAAAAGCTTAATATTGAAAAAGGTGAATGGATTAAATGTGAAAAGTGTAAAACTCTTTTATATAGTGAAGACTTAAAGAAAAACTTAAAAATATGTCCCCATTGCGGATATAACTTTAGAATGACAGCGAAAGAAAGGGTTGATTCTCTTCTTGATGAAGTTTTCTCCTATGATTTATTTCCAAAAATAGCTCCTGTAGATGTTATAAATTTTAAAGATACAAAGAAATATAAAGATAGACTAAAACAAGCTCAGGAAAAGACAGGTCTTAAAGATGCCATGATTATTGCTAATGGAAAGATATATGACAGAGAAGTTGTCCTTGCTGTTATGGATTTTAGATTTATGGGTGGTAGTATGGGAAGTGTTGTTGGAGCAAAGTTTGTAAGAGGGGCAGAATTTGCCATAGAAAAAAATATTCCTTTTATTGCTATTACTGCATCTGGCGGTGCAAGAATGCAGGAAAGTATTATATCTCTTATGCAAATGGCAAAAACATCTATAGCTGTAGATAGAATGAATAAAGCAGGAATTTTATATATATCTGTTTTAACAGACCCTACAATGGGAGGCGTTTCAGCAAGTTTTGCATTTTTAGGAGATATTATTATTGCTGAGCCTGAATCTTTAATAGGCTTTGCAGGTCCAAGAGTAATAGAACAAACTATAAAACAACAGCTTCCTGAAGGTTTTCAACGCTCAGAGTTTTTATTAGAAAAAGGTCAGATAGATATGGTTGTAGATAGAAAACATTTAAAAAGAACTTTATATACATTAATAAAGCAAACTCAAGGATAAAATGAAATTTCCAGCCATAATAATTGTAGGAGCTCATAACAGCGGTAAAACAACTTTTATAGAGAAGGTGATAAAGCTTCTTACAGAAAAAGGATACACTGTTACTGCTGTTAAACATGACCCAAAAGGAAAAGCTAAAACAGATACAGAAGGAAAAGATAGCTGGAAAATGTATAATGCAGGGGCAAAACAGGTTATTCTAGCTTCTCCTAATAAAATAACTTCTTATATTAGACCTGAAGTTGAATATAATCCTGAATATATATTAGAAAACCTTATTTTAGGAAAACCTGATATAGTAATTTTTGAAGGTTTTAAACAATATTCAGGAATAGATAAATTTGAAGTTATAAGAAAAGAAGAAAACAGAGAGCTTATTTCTAATCCTTCTGAAATAAAAGGAGTAATAACGGATTACTATAAATTTCCGATAAGATTTGATATAAACCAACCAGAAGAATTTGTAAAATATATAGAAGAAAAATATATAAAAAGCAGCAGTAGGAGGACTGTATGATTTTACATGTTGTTCTTGCAGGCAAAGTTCAAGGAGTAGGGTTTAGATATTTTACTAAAAATCTTGCGAAAAAATATGGTTTAAAAGGATATGTTAGAAATTTACCAGATGGAACAGTAGAAATAGTAGCAGAAGGAGATGAAAAAACTTTAAGAAAATTTTTAGAAGAAGTTGAAAAGGGTCCTCCTTTAGCTGAAGTTACCCATATGAGATTTCAATTTGAAGAAAAAGAGGGAGGCTTTGAAGATTTTGAAATTGAATATTAAGCTTTTTATCTTAGCTTTTCTTTTTACTTTTTCTTGGGTTTTTGCTCTTACTTACACCGTAAAACCGGGGGATAGTTTAGATAAAATAGCTAGAAAATATGGTGTTTCTGTCAAAGATATTATAAAAGCTAATAATCTTAAAAAACCTTATATAATCCACCCAGGGCAAAAATTAAAAATTCCTACAAAATCTAAAACAAAAAAACAAAAAAATAAAAAAACTGCTTCTAAAAAGAAAAATAAAAAGACTCAAATTGTTTACAGAATTGTTTATATAAGATATAAAGTAAAACCAGGAGACTCATTAATAAAAATTGCTAAAAAATATGGGATATCTACAAAAGAAATAATAAGAATTAATAAGTTAAAAAAACCATACCGTTTAAGAGTAGGACAAGTTTTAAAAATTCCTAAAAAAGTTGCTATAAAGAAAAAATCGTCCAAACAAAAAGTAAAAGCCTATAAGATTTATAAGGTCAAAAGAGGAGATACTGTAAGCACTATAGCAAAAAAATTTGGAGTATCTGTAAAAGAAATTGTTCAGGCTAATAATCTTAAAAAACCTTACCATTTAAAAGTGGGACAAAAGCTGAAAATTCCAGTAAAGTTTGTAGCATCTACTGCTAACACTTCAAAATCTAAAAGTGCCCAAAGAAAAGAGCAACTTACATATTCTTACTGCACAAAAAGATATAGAGTAAGACCAGGAGATTCATTAATAAAAATAGCTAAAAAATTTGGTGTTTCGGCAGAAAAATTAAAAGAAATGAATAATTTAAAATCAAGCAGATTAAAAGTAGGACAGATTTTATGTGTAAAGAAAGTAGTAAAAAGTATAGATAGAAAAGGTTATACGAAAGTAGTCAAAACTCAAATTATTAAATATAAAGTAAAACCAGGAGATACTTTAATAAAAATTGCTAAAAAATTTAAAGTTTACACAAAAGATATAGTGAGATTAAATAAGTTAAAAAAACCATATAGATTAAAGGTAGGGCAGGTTTTAAAAATTCCTAAAAAAGTTGTTTCTTATGTTAAAGTCAAAACATATACAAAACCTAAAAAAGATAGAGAAGAAGAGTATTTTACAGAATTACCTAAAAGGTCAAATATAAACTTCGGTTTTATCTGGCCTGTTAACGGGGAAGTTGTAAATAACTTTGTAAATAACTCAGTTATGAGACACTTAGGAATAGATATACAAACAAGTTGTGGAGAAAAAGTTAGAGCAGCAGAAAGTGGAAAAGTTATATATGCAGGAGAAAGTATAAAACCTTATGGAAGGCTTATTATCCTAAGACATAAAGGAAAATTTAATACAGTTTACGGACATCTTGGAAATATATATGTAAAAGAAAATCAGTATGTAAAAAAAGGTCAAGTTATAGGTTCTGTTGGACATCTAGATGATACTTCATGTGGAATTTATTTTGAGATAAGAAAAAATACAGTGCCTGTTGACCCTTTAGTATTCTTATCTAAGAAAAAGTAATTTTGCTAAAATATCTTATTTATTTGAAATTACATATATAAGCAGGAGATATATATATGGAAGGAAGAAAATATCAAGAATTTCCAAGGATAAAAAGACTTCCCCAATATGTTTTTGCTATAGTAAATGACCTTAAAGCAAGACTGAGAAGAGAAGGGGAAGATATTATAGATTTTGGAATGGGAAATCCAGACCTTAGACCAGACCAAAAAATCATAGAAAAATTATGTGAATCGGCTAGAAAAAAAACAACTCATAGATATTCTATGTCTCAAGGAATACCAAGACTTAGAAAAGCAATAACAGAATTTTATAAAATAAGATACGGAGTAGAGCTAGACCCAGAAGAGGAAGCTATTCTTACAATAGGTTCTAAAGAAGGTTTGTCCCACTTGATGCTTGCTATGCTTTCACCTGGAGATATAGCTCTTGTTCCAAGTCCAAGATATCCTATCCACTACTACGCTCCTGTAATTGCAGGAGCAAGTGTACTGACTGTTCCTCTTCCTTTAGAAGGTTCTGACAGTGAAAAGCAGGAACAGTTTTTAAAAAATATATATGAGTCTTATGAAGACAGCTATCCAGAGCCAAAGGTTCTTCTTTTAAACTTTCCTAATAATCCAACAACTATGACAGTTGATATAGAGTTTTTTAAGGAGATTGTTTCCTTTGCAAAGAAAAAAGGCATGTGGATTATCCATGATTTTGCTTATGCAGACCTTTGTTTTGATGGGTATCAGGCACCGTCAATCCTGCAGGTAGAAGGAGCAAAAGATATAGCTGTTGAGACATATTCCCTTACAAAAGGCTTTTCAATGGCAGGTTGGAGGGTTGGATTTGTTTTAGGAAATCCAACCCTTATTTATAATCTAAAAAGACTAAAAAGCTATCTAGACTATGGAACATTCACACCTATACAGGTTGCAAGTATTATAGCCCTTGAAGGAGACTACTCTGTAGTTGAGAAGGCAAGGGATACATATAGTGAAAGACTGGATGTTCTTGTTGAAGGACTAAATAAAGCTGGATGGAAAGTTGAAAAACCAAAAGCAACAATGTTCCTCTGGGCAAAAATACCAGAAGAATTCCAGCATCTTGGTTCTGTAGAGTTTAGTAAACTTCTTCTAACAGAAGCAAAAGTAGCCGTTGCTCCGGGAATTGGTTTTGGAGAGCATGGAGAAGGTTATGTAAGATTTGCTGTTGTTGAGAATAAAAAAAGAATAAGACAGGCAATAAGAAACATTAAAAAGTTTTTTAAACAATATAGAAAGGAAGCAGCTTTATATAAATGATAAAAGAGCTTTCAACTCTTGAAGTTGAGCATATTAAAAAAGCTTACAAAGAAAAAGTTGTTTTAGAAGATATATCTTTATATGTGAAAGAAGGGGAGATTGTTGGTCTTTTAGGACCAAATGGAGCAGGAAAAACTACAACATTTAAATGTTTACTTGGTTTTATAAAACCTGATGATGGAAAAATAAAACTAAACGGAGAAGATATAACAGACCTACCTGTTTATGAAAGGGCTAAGAAAGGAATCTCTTTTCTTCCTCAGGAGCCTTCTATCTTTAGAGACCTTACAGTCTGGGAAAATATTGTTATGTTTTTAGAATTTCAACTTTCAGACCCTCTTGAAATAAAAGAAAAAGCCAAGAGATTACTGGAAGATTTTGGTATTTATAGATTAAAAGACCAAAAAGCTTCAACTCTTTCAGGAGGAGAAAGAAGAAGACTTGAGATAGCACGGTCTCTTATAATAAATCCTTCATTTCTTCTTTTAGATGAGCCTTTTGCTGGAGTTGACCCTGTTTCTGTTAAAGAGATAAATGCCCTTATAAAGGAGCTTGTAAAAAGAGATATAGGAGTTATTCTTACAGACCACAATGTAAGAGAAACATTAAGGATAACAGACAGAGCTTATATAATAGCCCATGGAAAAGTTATTGCAGAGGGACCTCCTGAAGTAATTGTTCAAAATGAGATAGTGAGAAAAATCTTTTTAGGAGAGGACTTTACCCTTTGAAAAAAGTAAAGATAAAAGTTGAAAATCTTACAAAAAAATTTGGAAATAGGACAATTCTTAAAGGAATATCTTTTGAAGTCTACGAAAAAGAGATTTTTGTTTTAATGGGAGGTAGCGGAAGTGGAAAATCTACTACTATAAAACATATAATAGGACTTTTAAAACCGACTTCTGGACATATATATATAGATGGTGTTGATATAACAAAACTAGACAAAAAAGAGCTTATAGAATTTAGAAAAAGAATGGGATATCTGTTTCAAGAAGGAGCTTTGTTTGATAGTTTGACAGTATGGGAAAATGTAGGATTTTATTACCTTGAAAATACAAAAATGCCACCACAGGAAATAAGAAAACTTGCTTCAGAAAAACTTGCTCTTGTTGGTTTAAAAGGAATAGAAGATTTATATCCTTCCCAACTTTCAGGAGGTATGAGAAAAAGAGTTTCCCTTGCTAGGGCTATATCAACAAATCCAGAGATTGTTTTATATGATGAACCAACATCAGGACTTGACCCAGTAACAAGTGCTATGATTGATAAACTTATCCTCTCTTTAAGAGATGAAATAGGCGTAACATCTATTGTTGTTACCCACGATTTAGACAGTGCTTTCTCTATAGCAGATAGGATAGCTATGATACACAAAGGAGTTATATACGCAATAGGGACTCCTGAAGAAATAAGGAATCATCCAGACCCAGTAGTCCAGCAGTTTATAAACAGAAGAGCAGAAGGACCTATAACAGAAGAGCTTTTTAAAGAGATGAATAGAAGTTCTTAAGGAGAAAAAAATGGAAATAAAAGGAAGAAAGGCTGAAATTCTTATAAGAGAAGAAGAAATAAAAGAAAAAGTCAAAGAGCTTGGTAAAAAAATCTCTGAAGATTTTCAAGGAAAAGAGCTTTTAGTAGTAGGAATATTGAAAGGAGCTTTTATTTTTATGGCTGACCTTGTTAGGGAGATAGAAGGAGATGTAAAAATAGATTTTATGCAAGTTTCTTCTTATCGCACTCAGATGGAGAGTTTAGGAGAGGTTATTTTTGTAAAAGATTTAGGAGCAGATATAAGAGGAAAAAATGTTCTTATTGTTGATGATATTATTGATACAGGAAGAACTCTTGAAGCTCTTGTAGAAGCATTAAAACAAAGACAGCCAGCAGAAATAAAAACCTGTGTTCTGCTGGACAAAAAAGAAAGAAGAGAAGTAAATTTTGATGCAGATTATGTAGGCTTTGTAATCCCTGATAAATTTGTTATAGGCTACGGTCTTGACTGGGGAGAAGACGGCAGAACATACAAAGATATATACGCTATTGTTTAGAAAACTGCATTAACACATCTTCCCCTAAGGTTTTTATCTTTTTTCTTTTTAGTTTTATCGCCTGATTTATATCTTCTATACCAAGCTTTCCTATAGAGGATATTCCCTCTTCCCCTATTATTTTAGGAGCAATAAAAAGGGAAATTCTATCAAACATATTTTTGTGTATAAACTGAGTTATCAGATTCTTTCCCCCTTCCACTAGAAGATGAACAATTTCTTCTTTATACAGAGCATCAAGTATATCCTCTATTCTAAATCTATTTTCTACAAGAGGAAGAAAAATCAGTCTTATACCTTTTTTTTCAAGGAGTTTTATTTTTCCCTTATCAGCATTTTTTGATGTTATTACAATAGTTTCTGCATCACCACTGAAGATATTAAAATCTGCAGGAGTTTTTAGGTCTTTGTCTATAAGAATTCGTTTTGGCTGTTTTTCTGTTTTTATATGTCTGACTGTTAAGGAAGGATTATCGGCAATAGCTGTCCCAACCCCAACCATAACAGCTGTTGCTTCTTTTCTAAGTTTGTGGGCATATTTTCTGGCTTTTTCTCCAGTTATCCATTTAGAAGAACCTGTATATGTTGCAATCTTTCCATCTAAAGACTGGGCTATTTTTAAATGAACAAAAGGTCTTTTTTCTGTTATATAAACAAAAAAGTCCTCATTTAGCTCTTTAGCCTCATTTTCTAAAACACCTGTTTTTACCTCTATTCCCTGTTTTCTTAAAATCTCTACCCCTTTACTAGCAACCTGGGGATTTGGATCTAGTGTTGCAATAACAACTCTTTTTATTCTACTGTCTATAATAGCCTCAGTACATGGAGGAGTCCTTCCATAATGACAGCAAGGCTCAAGTGTCACATACATAGTAGAGCCTGATATGTCATACCCTTTTTCTAAAGCGTCTTTTATAGCTTCCCTTTCTGCATGGGGCTTTCCAGCCTTTTCATGGTACCCTTTTCCTATAATCTTTCCATCTTTTACAATAACAGCCCCTACTGTAGGATTTGGATGAGTAAGACCTTTTCTTTTTTTTGCCAGTTTTAAAGCTTCTCTCATAAAAAAAGTGTCTTTATCCATTTCCTACCCTAGTTTTATATAAAATCCTGTGTGCTTTTTATTTTTTTCTTCAGATATACGTTTGTAAGCCTCAGGGATATATCTTATAAGGTCTGTAGCTTTCATACTTTCAACCCCTGTTTCTAAAACAGCTAAATCTCCAGAAAGTCCATGGATATAAACCCCTGTTTTCACACCTTCTTCGACTCCTAGTCTGTATACAAGAGTTCCCAATATTCCAGCTAAAACATCTCCTGTTCCAGCTGTTGCCATACCTTCATTACCGCGGATTGAGTAGTAAACTTTTCCTTCTGGAGTAGCGATAACTGTTCTTGAGCTTTTTAAAACTACATATGTCTGGGTCTCTTTTGCAAACTCTTTTGCTATCTCTTCCATATTTTCACTGATTTCCTTTGTTGAAAGACCTGTAAGTCTAGCCATTTCTCCTACATGGGGAGTTAAAACAGTATCAGGTTTCCTTCTTTTGAGCTTTTCTTTAAAACCCTCTATTAAAACAAGGTTGTTAATACCATCAGCATCTAAGACAAGGGGAAGCTTTGTTCTCAAAAGCCCTTCTACAACATCTATTGTATACTCAGAAACAGACATACCCATACCAGCAACAATAGAGGTAAACTTTCCCTTTTTTACAATATCTAAAATCTGTTTTTTAGCCTTTTTTCCAAAAAATCCATCTTTATCATCTACAGGTATACTCATCTCTTCAATAAGAGAAGTTTCAAATATGTAGTCTAAAGATGAAGGAACAACAGCTGTTGTAAGACCTGAGCCTGCTGCTGTTGCAGATTTAGAAGCCATAATAACAGCACCTGTTTTTCCTTTAGAGCCACCAACAACAAGGACATGACCATATGTATATTTATGGCTGTTTTTCTTCCTTTCAGGAAGGATTATATTCTCAGGAGTAAGGATATACCTGTGAATCTCTTTCAGATAGCTTTCATCTATAGAAATATCAATAACATAAACATCACCACAGTATTCACAGGCAGGAAACAGGATATGGGCAAGTTTTGGAAAAGCAAAAGTTACTGTAACCTCAGCTTTTGTATGACTTCCTTCTATCTTTCCAGTATCTGTTGAAAGACCAGAAGGAATATCAACAGCAACAACATATTTTGCATATCTGTTTATAATCTCAATAGCCTTTTCCCTGTATCCCTTTACAGGAGGCTTAAACCCTGTTCCAAAAATAGCATCTACAACCACATCTACCTCTTTAACAGCATTTCTAAGTTTGGCAAGCTTATCTTTTCCTATAAGAAAAACACTACCACCAAATGTTTCAAAAACTTCAAGATTTTTTAGGTTGTCTGCCGAAAGTTTGCTTCTTGAATCAGCAAGAATAAAAACCTTTACATCTTTTCCTTTCCTAAGAAGATACCTTGCTATAACAAGACCATCACCACCATTATTTCCACTTCCAGCCACAACAACAAAGCTTTTTTTATCTTTATATCTATTAAGAATTATTTCTGCTGAAGTTCTTCCTGCATTTTCCATTAAAACAAGTGAAGGAATACCAGTAAGATTTATTGTATTTTCATCAGCAAAAGCCATTTCCTTAGCTTTTAAAACTTTCATCTAAAACCCCCTGAGGAAAATCCTAATTGAAGTATAGAAAAATTGTAATATTATTTTCTCTGAAAATTCTTATAAAAGAGGGAGTTTTATGGTTTATGACACAGAATTTGATGTAGTTGTTATAGGAGGAGGACACGCTGGAATAGAAGCTGCCTTAGCAGCTGCAAAACTTGGAGTAAAAACTGCCCTTATAACACTGGACAAAGAAAAAATAGGGCTTATGCCATGTAATCCAGCTATTGGGGGAATTGCAAAAGGTATCGTTGTTCGTGAGATAGACGCCTTTGGCGGAGAAATGGGAAAAGCTATAGATGCGACAGGTCTTCAGTATAAAACCCTAAACACAAGAAAAGGTCCAGCAGTCCGCTCTCCAAGGGCACAGGCTGATAAAGAAAAATACAGAAAATATATGGTTCAAAAAACCCAGAATACAGAAAATCTCACAGTTATAGAAGGAGAAGCAACAGATATTTTCTTAAAACCTTACACAAATGAGGTTGAAGGAGTAGAAGTAAATGGAACATTTAAAATAAAAACAACTTCTGTTGTTGTGACAACAGGAACATTTTTAGATGGAGTTATCCATATAGGAGATAAGCAGATACCTGCTGGAAGGATGGGAGAAAAACCAGCAACAAAACTACCCCTGTTTTACAAAAGGGCAGGATTTCCTTTACAGAGATTCAAAACAGGAACTCCAGCGAGACTTGATAAAAGAACTATAGATTTTTCAGGTCTTGAGGAAGCTCCTGGAGATGAACCACCACCAAAATTTTCCTTCTGGAGTGAACCTTACGGCTCATACTGGTTTAAGGAAGGACAGAAAGACCAGATTTCTTGTTATATAACATATACAACCCCAGAAACCCATAGAATAATAAGGGAAAATCTTCACAGGACAGCTCTTTATGGGGGAGCAATTACAGGAGTTGGACCAAGATACTGCCCTTCTATAGAGGACAAAATTGTAAAGTTTGCAAATAAAGAAAGACATACAGTATGGCTTGAGCCTGAAACAAGGGACGGCATAAGCATATATCCAAATGGATTATCAACATCACTACCAGAAGAAGTTCAGTGGGAAATGTATCGCTCAATTCCAGGACTTGAAAACGTAGTTCTTCTAAAGCCAGCATATGCAATAGAGTATGACATTGTCCCACCTACAGAGCTTTATCCAACATTGGAGACAAAAAGAATAAAAGGCTTATACCATGCAGGAAACTTTAACGGAACAACAGGATATGAAGAAGCAGCAGGACAGGGAATTGTAGCAGGGATTAATGCAGCCCTTAGAGCTTTAGGAAAAGAGCCATTTTACCTAAGAAGAGATGAGGCATACATAGGAGTTATGATTGACGACCTTACAACAAAAGGAGTTATAGAACCTTATAGACTTTTTACTTCCCGCTCTGAATATAGACTACACCTTAGACAGGACAACCCAATCCTTAGACTTTATGAAAAAGCCTACAGCCTTGGAATGCTTACAGAGGAGCAATATAGATATATAAAAGAAACAGAAGAAGAGATAAACCAGTGGATCGAAAGATACAAAGAAGAAAAAACAAAAATAGATGGAAAAACAGTAACAGCCTTTGAGCTTTTAAAAAGACCACAGATAAATGTAGATAATCTAAAAGATTACGGATTTCCTATTCCAGAAAGAGATTATGTAAAAGAAGAGATAGACATAAACGTAAAATATTCTGGATATTTTGACAGAGAGAAGAAAATAAATGAAAAAATGAGACATCTTGAAAATATAAAGATACCCCAGGACATAAACTATGAAGAAATACCAGGACTTAGAAAAGAGATTGTCCAGAAACTTTCAAAGGCAAAACCTTTAACCCTTGGACATGCTGCAAGACTTGAAGGAATAACTCCAGCAGCAATAACAGCAATACTTGTCTATCTTGAAAAATTAAGAAAAGTAAAACAATAAACATTTCCCCTGCATCTAAAGATGCAGGGGTTTTTATACATACAAAAACTTAACTCAAAGTTAGTTATCTTGCTTTAAACTTTAGCGGTTGTAGTTATACTCTTTAAAAGATTTCTAGTCTTTTTACTGAGAGAATTTAAAAACAATAAGATTTTTGTAAGCAGTGCAACTTTAAAATCATCATTGAAGATTTATTATTTAATCTATAAAATCGTGAAAAAGCGCTACCAAAGTTTTATACCCTAAGCAAAATAAAAAATTTGTAGACCACTATTTAAGAATTTCTTTATATTCTTTATAAATCTTCATAGTTATATATATAAAATTTTATTTTTGTTTACCGATTATATTTTCCAAAATTTTCCCTTTTAAGGATGAAAAAATGCTCTCTATTATAAAAAGTGGTGGTTTTATTGGAATAGATGGTTATATAGTTGATGTAGAAGTTAGTATTTCTCAAGGACTTCCTCAGTTTATAACTGTTGGTCTTCCAGATACAGCTGTTAAAGAAAGTAGAGAAAGAGTTAAATCTGCAATTTCAAATACAGGTTTGAATTTTCCTTTAAAAAAAATAGTTGTTAATCTTGCTCCTGCAGATACTCCAAAACAAGGGACTATTTATGATTTGCCTGTTGCTATTGGTATCCTAGAAGGAATAGGTTTAATAAAAAATAATGAAATAAGCAATATAGCTTTTTTAGGAGAGCTAGCTTTAGATGGACATTTAAGAAAAATAAAAGGAGTCCTTCCTATTGTTTTAGCTTTAAAAGAAAAAGGCATTAAAAAAGTAATCCTTCCAGAAGAAAACAGTAAAGAAGCTTCTCTTGTAAAGGATATTGAAGTTTATGGATTTAAACACTTAAAAGAAGTTATTGAATTTTTAAATGGAGCTTTAAAAAAAGAACCAGAAAAAATCGACATTAACCAGATTTTTATAGAAGACAATGGGTATCCTGATTTTTCTGAGATAAAGGGACAATTTTCTGTAAAAAGAGCTTTAGAAATAGCTGCAGCTGGATTTCATAATCTTTTAATGGTAGGCTCTCCAGGCTCAGGAAAATCTATGATGGCAAAGGCTTTTCCTTCTATTTTACCTCCTTTATCCTTTGAAGAAGCTTTAGAAACAACAAAAATTCACAGTGTTGCAGGAGTTTTGGAAGATTTTCTTGTAAAAAAAAGACCTTTTATTGCTCCTCATCATACAACATCAGATGTAGCTATTATTGGTGGAGGTAGTATTCCAAAACCTGGAGCTGTTAGTCTTGCTCATAATGGAGTTTTATTTTTAGATGAGCTTCCAGAGTTCAAAAGGTCTGTACTAGAAGTTTTAAGACAACCTTTAGAAGATAGAATTGTAGTAATATCTAGAGCAACAGGAAGTTTTAAATTTCCTGCTAAATTTCAACTTATAGCTGCAGCAAATCCATGTCCTTGTGGATATAAAAATGACCCAAATAAAGAGTGTGTTTGTTCTCCTAGAGAGATAAAACGTTATAATCAAAAATTTTCAGGGCCTTTATTAGATAGAATAGATATTAATGTTTATGTAAATCCTGTTTCTCCTGAGGATTTATCATCTTTAGAAAAAGGAGAAAGTTCAAAAGAAATTAAAGAAAGAGTTTTAGATGCTGTTGAAATTCAGAAAAAAAGATTTAAAAATTTTCCTATTAATTTTAATAGTGAAATGACTCCTTCTATTTTAGAAAAAGTTATTAAACTTACCCCAGATGCAGAAAATATACTACTTAATGCAGCTAGAAAATATAATTTAACAGCAAGGAGCTACCACAGAATTTTAAAAGTAGCTAGAACAATAGCAGATTTAAACAAAAAAGAAGAAGTGGAAAGTCCTCACATTATAGAAGCTTTAAGATTTAAAATGCCAGAAAATTTTTAAATATATTTAGCAATTTCTTCTAAAAGAGCTAAAAGAACATTTTTTACACTATCTTTATCTAAAGCAACTAAAGGTAGCACTTTAACATCTTCATCTAAATCTAATGCTGTTCTGATATCTTCTGGGTCCCAAGCACTTTCTAAATCCTGCTTATTACATCCAACAACAAAAGGTGCTGGATACCTTGATTCAAAGAAATTTATTATTTTTCTTGCTTCATGAAACGTTGATGGGTCAGTGCTATCTACTAGCACTACAAGTCCAAGCATACCCTTTCCTAAAATATCCCACATAAAATCAAATCTTGACTGACCAGGTGTTCCAAATAAATAAAGGACATGTTCATCATCAATAGTAATCTTCCCAAAGTCCATTGCAACAGTAGTGTGAGATTTAACTTCTTTTTCACCAGATTTTGTAGTTTTTGCCTCGGTTTTTACAGTTTCAATTTCAGACACAGTGTTTATAAACTGTGTCTTTCCAGCAGCATAAGGTCCTGCAACAACTATTTTTATCTGTTTCTGAACTTTGTCTCCCATTATAGCCCTTTTATCCTCTCTACAATCTTTCTTAATAGATTTTTAGTAAGATTAAAGCCTATTTTTCTCTTTACTTTTTTCTTTCTAGTTATAAGCCCAGTAGCTAAAAATCCATATAAAGCTCTTTGGAGAGTCAATTGCTTAACTTTTGCCTCTTCCATTATTTGTTTAACAGTTCTTTCTCCATCTATATAATCTAATATTTTTCTCTCTACATCAGTTAAGTGAGCTTTTTCTGCAATTAATCTCCAATTTTCACTTTTTTCAAAAATTAGATTTAAGTCTGATATTTTACGTTCCACTTCTTCAGGAGTTAATTGTCGACTTAAATACATAATTATTTTTTCTATTGGAATAATAGGTTCAATATAAGGGGGATATCGGATAAATCCAGGGGTAAAGGAAAATTTCCCTTTTTTTACAGCAAGTAATAGAGGTAATTTAGCAACTAAAACTCTATATAAATCTTCCTTAGATACTCCATCTTTTTCTAAAACCTGTTCAAATTCCACATCTAAATATATGTGGAAAACTTTTACCACTTCCCTTATGTAGAGAATATTTCCTTCTTTGAAATAAACTGCAAATTTTTTATCTTCATTCTCTACAACAAGAATTCCATCTTTTTTATCTTTTTTAAGTATCTGAAAGATATCTATAAAATTAAATACTTCTAAATTACCTGCTATAGCCATTTTTTTATCCTAAAAGTTCTTCAATTTGTTTTGCAGCTCTTTTTATTTCCATTAAAAGTAAACCTAATTTTGCATCAGCTGGAGCTAAAACTCCAAGGACAGCTAAATCCTTTATTCCTGTAAATATCATATAACCTTTTGTGCCTTTTACATAAAGCTGTTCTAATTCACCTTTATCTAGCTCTGAAGCAACCCTCTCCCCAAGGGATAAAATAGCAGCTCCCATTGCTGCAACTCTATCCTCATCAACATTTGGAGGTAATACAGACGCTATTGCAAGACCATCAGGACTTACTAACACAGCACCTTCAGCTCCAGAATCCCTAATTACCGTATTGAGAACATCTGTAAAGTTTCTTGCCATAGTTTCCTCCCTTTGTAAATATATTCAACAATTATAACAAATCATTTGTTCCATTTAAGAATTTTTCCTTTTGCTCTTCCATTCTTATTTCTTTGGCCAGTTCTTCTATAAGTCTAACAACATCTTCTGTTTTCAATTTCTTTGGATTTATATTCAATTCGGTTAATTTCCGATTTAAAATTAATTTAGCAATTGGTCCTATTTCTTTCACAAATTCTTTTTCTATATGCTCCAACACAATAGGATTTACATACTCTTCTTTATGTTGCCTTTCTTCTTTAACTCTTTCTTCAATTTTTCTATCATTATCGATAATTGTAGAAATTTTTTCATATTCTTCAAAAGATTCTTGTATTAAATCCTCTAAAGATGGGACTAATTCATCTTCATTTTTTTGATTTTCTGGTTCTACAAATATTTCGCAGAATTCTTCTAAAAGATTTTCTTCATTTGATTTGTCTTCTTTTTTATTATTTTCTGAAAGAGCTTTTTCTAAATCAAAATTATTTAAATCTACAGATTTTATTTTTTCTAGTATTTCTTTTTCTTTTTTTAGTTTATTTGTAAATATTTCATGTTCAAGTAAGATTGCTGCAAATTTAGGTTTTTTATCAAAGATACTTCCTATTGATATATTTTCATCTACATAAAAAACAAATAAACCAAATTCCTCTCCTTCTGCATAAAGATATTTTTTTCCAAAATCAGGAAAGATTTCTTCTATTTCTCCTGATTTTTCTATTAAATGACTAAGTTTTTCTTTAATACTTTTTTTTTTGTTTTCTTCTAAGGAAGTAATATCCATTAAAAGTTTGGAATTTAAGAAAATTCCTGTAAAATTTGCTTCTATATTTTCATATAACTCTTTTAAATTATTAAGTAAAA
>JAADDV010000138.1 GCA_013153795.1 Aquificota bacterium
ATTGAGGTGCACCTTCCAACCTTAATGTAGTTAACGTCTCCCCTCAAAATCGTTCCAAACCAGATTGAGCTGTCGTCCCCTATCTCAACGTCCCCTATTACCGTGGCGTTTTCGGCTATAAAGACCTTCTGGCCTATTTTGGGCTTCAGTTCTCCGTAATTCCTAAGCAATTAGCTCCTCCGTTCAACAAAATTTTTTGAATTTTATCAGGCATTGCAAGCAATGCTAATGAAGACTTTATCAAAAGAAATGAGACTTCTGATGTTTGAAAGTTTTTTAAATAAAAGGCAGGAACTTTTAGTTATTATTTTTTTTAGACAATCCCAACTTACGCCTAAGAGTATTCTCAAACTCCACTCGAGTAGACTCATTATAAAAAGGAAGGGCCATCAGTTTAAAAACTCTATTACTCTCTAACAAAGAGTCTCCTGCATCAATTCTATACCTTTCCTCTATTTCTCTAAGGAAGTTTTCCTTCCAACTATCCTTCTGCATTAAATGCGAACCTTTAACTTCTACAAAAAGCTGATAATACTCCTCCCTATTAGATGAGCTCTTCTTCAAAAACAATACAAAATCCGGCTCTAGAGCTTTACCATCCAAGAAATTATAAATTTTAAATAACCCAGCATTCCTCAGTAGAAACACTTCCTCATAAACATCCCTAAGCTCATCTATAATATCATTTATAAACTTGACAAATGCTTTTTCCTCAGAAGTCCCGTAATTCTCCTCATAGACATACCAGATTTTCTCTTTTAAGTTTAAACGATATTTTTCATTTTTTGCAGTGCTCATAGGAATTCCAAATTCTTTATCTCCATCCATTTCCACATTTATTTTCAAAATTTTATCTTTTACCACCTTGCTAATAGGCACCGGATAAAACTCATAAGTCCCCCTGTACTCTACATAGTTTTTTTGAATTTCATCTTGCAACTGTGCTAAGACATTTAAGCATATCTTTAATTTATCATTAGGACTTAAATTAGCGAGTTTATACTTAGATGTAGTAACTAGAACATTAAGTTTCCTCAAAGAATCTATGAACTCAAGAGAAGAAGAAAGCATTGGAAAGTATTTTTTTAGATTACTAAACTTATAGAATTCCAGCTTCACCATAGCCTTTCTTATAACAGTACTTCCAAAATCACCCAAACTAAACTTTTTAGTAACTATCTCAAGCAAATCTTTATTATCAGATTCTTGAAAGAGAGCATTTTCCTTCACAAGCTCTGCTGCTAGTTTGCATTCATATACTTTATTAAGTATAATATCCTCAAGATTCCTTACTTTATCTTCATCAAGTTTTATTTTCCTATTAAGGAATAAAACCCCTTCCTTCCAAAAGTCTGTTTCTTTTATTTCGGGTTTTATCTTCAGCAAAATCTGCTTTTCCTCATAAGGTAAAAGTCCCGATTCCTTTAAGGTAGCAGTAAGTTCCCGTATATATCTAGGATTATACTTACTATGATAATAAAGCTCCTCGAGAATTCTCAAAGGATTGTCAGGTTGGTTGTCAAACTTTCTCTTAAAGGGATCATCATCATCGTTAATCTTAAAAGGATAATATCGCGCTCCTCTTCCTATTAACTGTCTTTCCGCAAGTGTTGTATTACCAGGGATATACCTACCGTCTTTTGTCCATTTACCATCTCTAGTATCATAGAGCCTAACTATATCGAATAAATTCAACACATCCCAGCCTTCATCAAGCATTTTAACAGCAAAAATAGCCCTAATTTCATTATTCTCATCCTCAAGAGTATTAAGTTTAATTTGTTTATCTTTATCTATGTTTTCAGAGTCAAGAAGAATGCATTTTTCTTCTGCAAAGTCCTCCTTTAATTCAACTATCAAATTATCATAGGATATTCCCTCTTCTTTGAAGAAAGTAAATGCTTTATCTAAAACTGTGCCTGAAGAACTGGCCCTTAATTTTTCTATATCCGCCTCTGTTAAGCTATCTATTTTTTTTCTAAATAACTCAAAATTCTCTTTGGATTGCTTTATGTTTTTTGATTTAAATAATATTACGGGTTTAAGCCTTACCTTATGCCTTTCAGCCACTTTTCTCCTGTACTGACTAAGAATAACCGCCTGTAGCATTCTTTCCCAATTTTCCAAATCAGCTTGAAGAACTTTAACTTCCTTTGAATAACCATCTATCCTAAACTGCCTTAAATCGTACTCAAAGATTATTTTGTCTTTATATTTCTCATAAATTGCTGGATTCTCCATATCTATAGTAGCTGTATACTCAAGGAGTACATTTTCTGGATTTGAATATAAAATTTGCCTTACCACATATTCCCACGTATTTTTCATACTTTCTTCAAGTTTACTTAGTTTAGTCCTAGTCCATGCATTTATATGGTGCGCTTCATCTGAGATTAAAACTATCTTTTTTTCTCTAAAATCTTCGAAAGTAATTCCATTTTCCTTAGAGCAGTTTAACTGAGTATATAACCCTTGAATCGTTGTAAAGCTAATATTTATATCGTCCTCATTACCATCATCGAAGTTCGAAACTTCTCTTATAATCACCTCTCTATCATTAAACTTCACCTTCGTGTTAAACAAATATTTAGTAGAAGCCGGATTCATGAAATTATTTTTCGTTTTTTCTATAATATTCACGCTATTTACAAAAAATAGAAAATTCCTATAACCTTTAGCATACAAATATAATATATTAGCAGCCATAAGCAGAGTTTTACCGGAGCCAGTTGCCATATTAAACAATAAATGAACAGGCTTCTTTTTAAGTGGATTCTCTTCAAAGTAATGGATAAACCTTGCTAAAGCCTCAACTTGATACGGCCTAAGCTTAAACTTAGGATTAAGATTATCTACCACATAGTCCGGAACGTCTTTCTTAAGGTATCCTAATTTAGAGAGAATATCATATTCCTGACTTAATTTTTGTCCCCTATACATCTCAATTCCCTATAAATTCACTATAATATTCATATAATTCATTCCAGTCTTCCTTGGATAAACTAAGATTTCCCGTTCCTTTAGGAAAACCTAATTGATAAACTACTCTAGGCAGATTACTTACAGACACATAAGAAACTTGTTGAGGTAGCGGAAAGTTAAATTTCTTAGAAAGCAACAGGTAAACTTGCGCTAACAAACGCTTTCTTCCATTATATCCCCTATTAATAGGATAACTGATATCATCTATTATTAACCTATGCCATAGGATAAATAAGTACGCTTTTAAATTGTCACCAAGCTCTAACCCGCTGATTCTGTTATAAACTTCCTCCTCTCGGCCAATATCTTCTATCTGGCCTAGCTTCCAGATTAATCTAAGTAAATTCTCAGCCGATTCTCTATTAGAAGGATATTGATATAAACAATTAAAGAGATGTTCATCAGTTACTTTCTTCCCATCAAGCTTAATAATATAATCATCCTTATTCTTACTTCCTTGAAAAAACTCCATACACAAACTTCCAAAACATCTTTTTGGCGGTAGAGGAAAACTTCTGTTTCCGTTCACTTTACTATGCTCCTTCGTAAAATTCCTTATTTAACCTCTTATCTTCCTCATTTACATTGTACAATGCATCATCTATTTCACTATAATTCACATAAAGTTCATTATAATCCAACATTTCTAAAAGCAGTTTTTTCTGTTCGTTCAAGGATAGGGTTCTAAATTCTTCTAAATTATCATCAAATAGCTCTGGAGCAACCCTATAGCTCAGAAAACTACTACGCTTCATTTCCTCCCATATTTCCAAAAGTTCCTCTACAGTCTTAGCATCTCTTATCTTCTCAACAAACACCTCATTTAACTTCATCAATTCCATATAAACAAAATCACCTCCTCCTCTCCAGCCAACCTCCTTAGAGATGCCTCCCTGTTCTCCTAATATAACTTTCTTCATCCTCTGAACAGTTAAGGTTTCCACATAATCCATCTGCTCCACGCCTATGTATTGCAAACCCATCTTATGTGCTACTGCACAAGTAGTACCACTTCCCAAAAAGAAATCCAATATTATGTCCTTCTCATTTTGAACCACCATATCTATCAAAGTTTTAATCAATTTTTCAGGTTTAGGAGAATCAAAAACTTCACGAGGAAATCCCAACTTCTGTAATTCATTCTTGGCTGATTTTAACGAACCATGATTATCTAACAAGTTCGAAAATAGCTTAGCATCACCACGCAAATAGTCCTCTCTATACTTTTTTATGTATACCTCCGTTTCCGTAAATACAACTTTTCCCTCCTGGATTAACTTTTCCATCTTTTCTTTTCCAATAGTCCACCTTTTTCCAGAAGGAGGATAATACACTTTCCCCGTTTTAGGATTCACTACGGCGTATTTCATTGTTTCTCTTTTATATATACCCTCATCCGTCTTTAGCGGCTTTTCTAGATTATATTCTCCCCTTTCATCCATATACTTGTACAATCTTTTATACTCAAGTAAATTTAAAGCTACTTTGTCTATATTCTTTGCATACATAAGAATGCTTTCAGTCACAGTTCCAATTAGCTTTTCGGTATTGCTGGGATTACTTTTCTTTTTCCAAATAAGAGTTGTTATATAATTTCTCCTACCAAATATTTCATCCATCAAAACCAACAGGTATCCAAGCTCAGGTGATTCATTCATAGCATTTGGAGAATGATTAATTTGAACAAAAATAACACCATCCTCTTTTAGTAGCTCCTTTGCTACCTCCAACCTATTCTTCATAAATGTTAGCCAAGTAGAATGTCTAAAACTATCGTTATATCGAAACTCATCATTTCCAGTATTATATGGAGGATCAATGTAGATTAACTTTACTTTACCTCTAAATTCACTTAAAAGTGAGTGGAGTACTAGTAAATTGTTACCCTTTATAATCAAATTATCAGTTATTGTATCTTCCGGTAATCCTCTTTTTCTGTTTATCTCAGCATCTCTCCTAAAGCCATCTAATAGATGCTCCCCATCCCTATTAACCCGCCTAAAATTTGTAAAAACTTTTGGCTCTAAAAGTCTATCAATCTCATCGGGAGCCAAAATAACATTATGGAAAACTTCTTTCCTTCTTTCATCAGACCTATCCTGACCTCCTTCAAGTATACAGTCCTTATAAGGCCATACTAAAACAACTTCCCTACTCTTAGCTATGTATCTATTCTCCTCAGTTGCCAACCCTATCTTGTTTTTAAATACCGTGTATGAACTAGGTAAGAACTCTTTATTATCAATGAATTTAATAAATTTCTCCTTATCAAAGATTAAAACATCATCTATTCTCTTAAAAAAGTGCCTTTTAATCTTTTCATTCTTTAAAAGGAGCCTAATTAAATTACTATCAAGCTTCAGAGCCAGCTCAATAATTGCGTTCTTGAGAAGCTCACCATCCCTACTTACAAACCTTCTATCTTCTTTTAAGAGGCTCTTAAGCTCATTCACTAGCAACACCTACCCCCTATATCTCCGTTTTGCCTAATATATTTTACAATAAGTTATCAGCATTTTGCTGATAAAAATTCCTAACTAGAATTCCTCCTTATATTTCTTAATAACACTTTTATTAGGGCTAAAGTATAAACCCTACCCTCAACCTATTTCAGCCTTTCCTAGGGCCTTTCGTAAAGGGAGACTATGGCAAGGCCAATAAGTCTATAACTTTATCTGTCTCTGACACCAAGAAAATATTGACTTAAAAGCCCTCCTAAAGGGAGCTCCCCCTCCCCCGCCTCCTTTTCTGCTACAATTGGCCAAGCCACTTTGGAGGTTTTCCAGATGAAACCTCTCCTTGCCCCCTCCATTCTCTCAGCCGACTTTGCAAA
>JAADDV010000030.1 GCA_013153795.1 Aquificota bacterium
GAATAGGCAGTTAGACCGCTTCCTGCTATTTCCCAGTTCCCTAGATGGGCTGTAACTAAGATAGCACCTTCATTTTTGTATTTATCTAGTAGCTTTTTTCCTTTTTTTATAAAAAAAATTTTCCTAATTTTGCCAGATTGAAAGTAATAGGGAATGCGAGGAAACTCTATAATATTTCTTCCTATGTTTGATAACGTTTTATGGTATATGTTTTCTTTCCAGATTTTCTCTTTTTCAGGAAAAGCAATATCTAAGTTTTTAAATACGACATTTTTTCTATATTTCAAAAATCTTAAAAGGGAAGCTATCGCTTCCCCTTTTTTTAAAGCTTTTTCTCTATCTGTTTTTTTTATGTATAAAAAGGCTAGCTCTAAGAGCCTTTTGGTCATTCAATTTCACCTATCTTTCTCAAAACCTTTTTAGCTCTTTCAAAAATTTCTTTATCTGTTGGATAAGTAAGAAGATTTTCTACCTCTTCAAAAGGAACAAACTTAGCTTCATCTATTTCTTCTTTTTGGGGAACAATATCACCACCTTTATACTTCATCAAGTAATAGTAAACAAACTTATGGATTCTTGTAAGCCCCATGCTATACCAGTAATCAACTTCTCCTAGATATTCTACTATTTCTGCATCTACACCGGTTTCTTCTTTAACTTCTCTGAGGGCAGCCTGGTCTTTAGGCTCTCCTTTTTCAATATTTCCTTTTGGGAAACTCCATCTGTTTTTGACTCTAATGAGGAGAATTTCAAGTTTACCTTCATCATTCTTTCTGTAAACAACACCACCAGCAGAAAATTCCCATTTTGTTTCCATATACTCACCTCACCTCATATAGATTAGTATGAAAATAGTTATTATAACCGAACCAATAAGGTTCATAAAAAAGCCAACTTTGGCCATTTTGTTTATAGGAATAAATTTACTACCGTAAATAATAGCATTAGGGGGAGTAGCTATAGGAAGCATAAAAGCAAAGCTAGCAGCTATTATAACACCAAATATAGGATAAAATAAATCCACATTTAATTCTTTTAATACTCCAATTAGAATAGGCACAAATGTTATAACTGTAGCTGTATTTGAGCTTACTTCTGTCAGGAAAATCATTGAGAAAATAAGAATAAAGATAAAGAAGATTATCATTTCAGGAGAAATAAGAGCTGAGATTTTCTTTCCTATATAAGCTGCAAGACCTGTTTTTATAATAAGTTTTCCAAGGGCAATACCACCGCCAAATAGAAGAATAGTATCCCAGTCCAGTTCCTTTAAATCAGAAGAAGTAAGAGTCCCTTCATGTTTGTTAACAGGTAGTAAAAACAATAAAATAGCAGCTAGCACTGCAACTATAGCTTCTGGAATATGAGCCTTTAAAAATTTATAAAGTTCCTGATTTCCAAAAAGATTTGCTAAACCTGGAAGTATCCATAAAAATGCCGCTAAAGAAAAAACAAATAAAGTATTCCTTTCACCTCTAGATACTTTAGGAAGTTTCTTTTTTTCTTCTTTTATAAGCTGTTTTATCTTTTTTGCATCAAATGAAAAATTTCTAATATGAAACTTTATGTAAAGCATCAAAGCGATATAACTTGTAAATGTTATAGGAAATGCAAGTAAAAACCATTTAAGAAAATCTATGTCATAGCCTTCTTCTTTTAAAAAACCAGCCCCGATTAAGTTTGTAGGTGTTCCAATTAATGTAGAAGCACCGCCTATAGAGGCAGCATAAGCTACAGATAAAAGAGCAAAAATTGCAAAACTTTCAATATCTTTTATTCTGTTTTTCTTAAACATATGAATAATACCTAGAACAAGAGGAAGAAGCATGGCTGTTGTAGCAGTATTGCTAACCCACATAGAAAGAAGGAAAGCAATAATAGAAAAACCAATAATGAGTCTTATAGGACTTTTTAGAAAAAAATCCTTAGACAAAAGATTTAATGCAAAACGTTTATCTAAACCATGTTTTGTCATTGCTTGGGCAATAAGGAAACTACCAAGAAAAAGAAGAATAACAGGGTGTCCTAAACTTAAAAAGGCCTCTTTAACACTTACTATTCCTAAAACAACAGCTAGACTGACACCTAAAAAGGCAGTCATAGATAAAGGGATAACTTCTGTAAGCCAGAAAACTAGACAAAAGCCCATTATAGAAAAGACTATGTGGGCTTCTTTAGATAGTTCCATAGGGATAATATATATAATTGCAGCTAAAACAGGGGCTAAAAAAAGACCTATAGTTTTTTTCTTTTCTTCAAACTGCTTTATCCTCATTTTTAACTTTCTTCATCCTCTACTCTGATAATCACTGTTTTTTCAACAGTAATTTTTTGGTCTTCTATTTCTTTTATTGCCTGCTGCACGTTGTTTTCTGAAGCTGTATGGGTAAGGATAACAAGAGGCACAACTTTTTCTTTTTTCTTTTTTGCCAGACTAACAACTTTTTCTTTTTGAATAACAGCAGCAATACTTATGTTGTATTTTGCAAAAACAGCAGAAATCTTAGCAAGAATTCCTGTTACATCAGGAACAGTAAACCTTATATAGTATCTTGTATAAAAATCTTTAACCTTTGTAAGGATAAGATCCTTATGTTCCCAGTTCATAGAGGTTATCTCTATCTCTCTTCCAACTCCTAAAGCAATGCTTTTTGCAATATCAACAATATCACTTACAACAGCACTTGCTGTTGGTAAACTCCCTGCACCTTTACCATAAAACATACTTTCCCCAACAGCATCTCCTTCCACCATAACAGCATTAAAAACCCCATCAACTTTTGAAAGAGGATTATCATCAGGTAAAAATGTAGGATGGACTCTTACTTCTACTTCACCATTGTGTCCTTTTGCAATAGCAAGAAGTTTGAGAGTATATCCCAGTTCTCTACCAAGGTCTATGTCAAGACTGTCTATATGCTCAATTCCTTCTATATAAACCTCTGAAAAATCTATAAATCCACCATATGATAAAGAAGCAAGAATAGCTATTTTATGGGCTGCATCTGTTCCGTTTATATCAAGGGTTGGGTCAGCCTCAGCATAACCAAGTTCTTGAGCTTCCTTTAAAACTGTATCAAAATCAAGCCCTTCTTTGTACATTTTTGTAAGGATATAGTTTGTAGTTCCGTTTAGTATTCCATAAACCTTTTTTATGTCATTTGCAACTAAACCTTCCCTTAATGCCCTTATTATTGGAATACCACCTGCTACAGCAGCTTCATACCCTATTCTGATGCCTTTTTCTTCAGCTAAAGAAAAAACCTCTTTTCCTTTTTCAGCTAAAAGTGCTTTGTTTGCTGTGACAATGTGCTTTCCTTTGTTTATTGCCTCTGTTATAAGTTTGAGAGGAAAATCTATTCCACCAGTTAGTTCTACAATAATATCTATATCTTTGTCTTCAAGGATTTCATCTAGATTTTTTGCTTTCTTTTCCTCAGGTAAAGGATAAGGAAACTCTTTATTCCAGTTTCTTGTAAAGACCTTTTTTAAATTTATCTCAATTCCAGATTTTTTTCTTAATAAATCTTTTTTTTCTTCTAGTATCTTTGCAACGCCATTGCCAACAACACCATAACCAACAATTCCTACATTGATTTTTTTCACTAAACCCTCCAGAAAATTTAAATCCAATAAAAATATCTTACTATAAAGCTTTATCTAACGATAAAAATACCTGAAGGGTTCGGAACTGTTATTTCTTTTATAAGTTTCCAGCTTTTTGTATCAAAGATTTTCAGGCTATTATCAAAGTAAGATGATACATAAAGTTTTTTGCCATTTTTGGAAAATCTTATATGCATAACCCTTTTTCCTGCTGGGAATGTTTTTACTACCTGTAGTTTTTCCAAATCAATAACAGATAAAAGGTTGTCTTTTTCTCCACTGTAGTTTACAACAGCAATTTTTTTGTCTGGGGAAACAGATATAAAAATAGGCAGCCCTGCAAGGGGTATTTTTTTAACAACAACCATATTTTTTGTGTCTACCACGTAAGCTGTTTTTTCACCAACAGCTGGGATTATTGCTTTGTCGTCTATTATTCCCCACATTCCAAAATGGGGAATTTTAAAAACAACTTCCTCTTTTTCTGGAGTCTGAAAAGAAACTTTTTTATAAGAAAAATCCTTTAGATTTACTATTCCTACTCCTTTTTCTTTGAAAAATCCTACTATATACCTGTTTTTGTCTATTAAAGCATCAAAAGGCATTTTCCCAACATTTATTTTTTTCTCAATAGAAAAATCTTTATCTGCATTTAGCACCCATACCTGGTCTTTATCCATCAGGGCGAAAACAAGATATGGATAGTAGGGCTTTACCCCTACGTTTCTTGAACCTGTTTCTATAGTTTTATGTATATCAAGGTCTTTTGTAAGAATTGTTACTTTTTTTGGGTCATAATGGGCTATGGCTATATATTTTCCTATAAATGTAAATCCTATACCGCTATTTCCTGGTTTTATCTTTCTTAGGACTTTGTCTGTTTTATTATCTATTTTTGAAAAATATCCATTTCTTGCTATGCAGTAGCTGTAATCTCCATCTGTTTTTACTATGGCATGGTTGAGGTTTCCAAGGTCTTTTATCTCTTTTACAAGTTTATCATTTTCAATAACAGCAAGACTTCCCCTTTCCCTTTCAACAACATAAAGTTTTTCTGCAAAAGACAAAGAAAAAAAGATAAAAAATAGAAAAACTCCTGCTGCTTTTTTCATTTTTTACTCCTTTTGTAGTTTTTCTACTTTGTTCACAAAGTTTATACCTTCCTGCTGACAAGGTTTTTCAAAGTCTTCATCTAAAGAAAGAAGAAATTTTATATCGTGATATTTACATGTGGCAAGAATAAGAGCATCGTTGGGCAAGAGATTGTATTTTTCCATAAACTCTAAAGCTATTAGCTCTATTTTAGAGTTTAAAGGTAGAGTGTTAATAAACTTTAAAAGTTCTAAATGTTCGTTAATTTCTTTAAAAATATTTTCTATTTTTTTCTGTTTTTTTAAAGTAAAAGGGGATTTCCCAGCATATAAACCGATAACTTTGTAAACAACTTCTGAGAAAACAATACTATTTTTATATAGAATAAATTTTTTATTTGCCTCTAATAATAGATCCCTGGCTTCTTTGTTTCCTTTAAAACTTTCCACGAGAACTGAGCTATCAACAAAAACTTTCACTGGTTATACCACTCTTCTTCAAGTTCTTTTTCCAATTTTTCATCTTTTTTTACAGTTCTAAATGTTTTTTCTACTAAATTCTTTATTTTTTCCTCTAATCCAAGTTTTTTCATAAGCTCATCATAGGAGATATTAAGCTCTAATGTTTCTTCTATATCTTCTGGTATTTTTATGATGATTTTTCCCATTTTTCCACCTGTAAGAAAGGTTTTGTATTAATATAAGCCGATTTTTTTATAAATAACAATCTGGGTCCTCTGCAAACAAATCCCCGTATACTGCATATGCCCTTGAGCGGGAATTTCCGTTGCAGATTTCAAGATACTGGCAGTTTTCACATTTACCTTTAACAGGTCTTGGATGCTGTCTAAGTTTTGTCATTATTCCGTTTGAGTTTACAATTTCATAAAAGTTTTTTTCATATATATTTCCAATTTTGTATGGAAAGTATGTATCTGGTTTAACAAAACCTCTGTAGTCTATATCAAAAATCCTGACTCCTGCCTGATTACCACCCCATCTTAAAAGATTTTCATATAAAAGCTGGGCTTTTTCTGGATATTTTTCTTTAAATCTGTGGTATAAAACAACTGCATCTGCTTCGTTGTTTCCTGTTACAATATCTATAGGAACATTATTTTCTACATACTCAAAGGATTTTTCTATAATAAAATCAACATGTTTTTTGTATTTTTCCTTTTCTGACTGGCTTAAATGCCTTCCTCTTCCTGAGTAAACAAGATGAGATATATAAACCTTTGGTATCTCTTCTTTTTCTGCAAGCTCAAACACAAAAGGAAGAGCCTTTTCTGTTGCAGAAGAAAGGGTAAATCTAATACCTGTTTTAACTCCTGCTTCTTTTACAAGTCTGACAGATTCTAAAGAACGTTTAAACGCCCCTTTCATTCCCCTAAATCTATCGTGGGTCTCTTCATCTCCATCTATACTGATACCAACATAAGAGAACTGCTTTTTAATCTGGTCTATGTTTTTTTCGTTTATCAAAAGACCATTTGTTGAAAGTGTAGTAACAAATCCATTTTCATTAAAAAGCTGGGCTATGTCAAAAATATCCTCTCTTATTAGAGGCTCTCCTCCAGAAAGGATTAATACTTTAACGCCTGCTTCTTTTAAGTAAGGGATTTGTTTTTCTATATCTTTTATAGAAATCTCTCCTGCCCTTGATGTATTTGCAGCAGAGTAGCAGTGCTGACAAAATAAATTACAGGCATTTGTAAGGTTCCAGATTAATATCTTCCCGTTGAAAGGGTTTATATTCTTTCCTTGGAGAGTTTTTTTTATATATTCAGTTATCCTTAGCATTTTTCTTGTCCTTAAACTGCATCATATAAGAAATAATAGCCCTTAATTCCCAGGATGAAAGGTTTAGTTTTGGCATAGCATTTCTTTTATAACCGAGCTTTTTATACATCTCTTCAGGGTTTGCTATCTGTGCCATTATTTCTTCTGTTTTTCTGTGATTTACAATCCATTTAAAAGACGGAGCAAATGCTTCCTGTGTTTGATGATGACAACCCCAACATTTTTCCATAAAAACCTGTTTTCCAAGTAAAACAGGCTGATATTTTCTTGATTTGTTGATTATGTTGTATTTTCCAATAGGAATACTTGCTGGAATATCTTTTATAAGTTTTAGTGTGATACTGTCATATATAAGAAGGTCTCCATCTTTCTTATAAAGACTTACATAGGCAAGATTTCCATCCCCAGAAAACTCCGTATGGATTACCCTTTTTCCTTTTTTGGTTTCTATTTCTTTAACTGAAAAATCTTCTCTGCTGATTAAAACAATTTTATCTTTTCCATTATCTGTCCAAAGATAAGGAGTTGTTGGATGGGTTCTTACAAAAAATCCATTTCCACCAATATCTACTTTTTTTATAAACTTCCAGTTATACAGGTTCCATATAGTCACAAAAGGCTTTCTTATATGAGGGGTAGCAAAGTAAAATTTACCTTTTTTATACCAAAATGTAGCAGATGCAAGATGGGGCATACCATCAAGTTTTGAAGAAAAAATTTCTTTACTTTCTGAAAGACTATAAACACTAAGTTTTGTGCCTTTTCTTGAAGTACCAACTATATATTCCTCAAATGGGTCAATAAAAAAATCTTCATAAGCTTCTGGAATATTTTTATAAGTAATACTAAAGTTTTTAGTATCTAAAAAGCCTATTTTTGATTTATCTCTATATGTAAAAACTGCCTTGTCTTTTGAGTAAAGCTCGTATATAGCAGAAATTAAACCATCTTGCTTTATAACCTTTAAAGGACTAAAGTTTTCACTGTCAAGAATAACAATGGATTTAGGAAGCCAGCAAGAAGCAAGGATATACTTTCCAGTTCTATCTAAAGAAATATTCCTTAAGTAAACACAGGCTCTAACTTTTCCATAAAAAGAGCCTTTGTCTATATCGTATCTTCCAATCCATCCATCTCTTGATGGAACGTAAAGTTTCCATCCTGACGGCGAAAACTTTAGCCCTCCATGAACATTTTTAAAATCAAATTTGTCTAAAATCTCGGTTTCTTCCATTATCCAGACTTTTTGATGTCCCCTTTCAACAACTGCTACAATATTTTTTATATTTTTTATAGGAAGTTTTTTAGGTTTTGTTTTTTCTATTGATATAGAGTTTTTTATCTGATTTTCTGACCACTCTACTTTTGCAGGGCTTTTTATGTATGAGATTATAGCTTTAATTTCTTCTTCTGAAAGATTAGGAAAAGCTGGCATTTGGGTAGCAGGAAGGCCATTTTTAATGATATTTATCAGTTTTTTTTCTGAATATTTTCTTAAAAATAATGAAAAAAGAGGGGGAGCCACTGTACCAGCTCTGTCGACCCCATGACAGCTTGCGCAATACTTTTGGTACAGCTGGCTTCCCTTGTTCTCCCCATATGCTATGGGAGAAAACATAAACAACGGGACAAGCAGCAGCAGGCTACATATTCTTTTCATTAATAAATATCCTTCATAGTATTTGTGACGTTAAACTTACCTGTTGGAGTTCTTACCCAATCACCTTTGATTATGTGTTTGAGTTTTAGAGTTTCATCATCATATATGAGTATAGCTGTAGGTTGGTCTTTTCTACCCCATACAGAAATCCAAAATTCTGAACCATTTTCATCATATTCTTCATGAACAGCTCTTCCTGGAAAGTCTTTAGGAACTTTTAATGTTTTCACAAGTTCAAAAGAGTTTTTATCGAATACAAAAATACTTCTTTGTAGCTCTTTATCAGGGTTAAGAGGTCTATCAGCTAAGAGCCATTTAGAGTTAGGATGAGTTTTGATAAATAAGTTTCCTCCACCAACTCCAGGCATTTCTATCCACTTAACAACTTTCCATGCATTATCAGGATGTTTTTCTGGGTCTGTTCCTATACATGCAATTCTATTTTCTCCAATATGACCTGTACACCAAATTGGACCAAATTTAGGATGGTCTATATTTGCACCTCTTCCTGGGTGTGGTTTTGTTCCAACTTCAACAATAGCCTCAAGTTCCTTATCTTTTGTATCAATAACAACAATTTTATTTCTCATATTAGCAGCAACAAGGAAATATCTCTTAGATAAATCCCAACCACCATCATGAAGATATCTTTCTGCATCAATCATATGAACTTTTACTGTTCCTTTATCAACTTTAGAATAGTCTACAAGCCATACCTGACCAGCTTCCTTAATGTTTAAAACCCATAATGGGTCATAGTGAGATGAAACAATTGATGCAACACGAGCTTCTCTAACATAGTCTTTTGTATCATAGTAATAATCACTTGTAGAGTGTCTAGTAATTGGTTTTAATGTTTTTCCATCAATTATCACAAAAGATGGAGGCCAATAACAACCAACTACAGCGTATTTGTCTTCATAACCATGATATTTTGATGTATCTATTGAACGAGCATCATAACAAACCTTAACTTCTGCAACTTTATCAGGTTTTTCCATCCAAAGGTCTATAACTGTAGCTTTTCCATCTCTACCAATTGAGTACATATATCTTCCAGTAGAAGATGTTCTTAGGATATGAACAGCAAATCCTGTATTTACAATATTCAATAGTTCTTTAGTAGTTCCATCTATTATGGCAACTTTACCTACATCTCTCAGAATAACTCCAAAGAAGTTCTTCCAGTTAGGGTTTGCTGGCTTAGTTGGTCTTTTTTCTACAGGAACAAATACTTCCCAAGAATCATTTATTTGTTTCCAAGATAGTAATGGTGGTGGAGGTGGTTCATTAAGGAGAAATCTTGCCATTAAATTAATTTCTTCTTTCGTTAAAACCCCTTGTTTACCCCAGTCAGGCATACCTCCAGGAGTTCCATTGTAAATAAACGCTTCAATAGCTGGGATATTTAATCCCCTTTCTTTTAATGCTTCAGGTGTAAGAGCAGGTCCTGTTGCTCCTTTTCTTAACATTCCGTGACATCCAGCACATCTGTCAAAGTAAATCTGTGAAGCTTTTTTCATCTCTTCCTTAGTTAGATGAGGAACCTCATCAGCATTTGCAGGGGAGCTTGCTGTAATAGAGAGGAGAGCAGCGCCAACTAAGCCTGTGAATAGTTTTTTTGCCACTTTCATGGCATACCTCCTTTTAACATAAAAATTAATATTTATAATCAAGTTGTAACCAGTATTTAGTTACATCTTTTGTCCCTAACAGTTTTCCTCTTGTATAGTATCCATTGTCAGCACTGTAAAAAGCAGCTTTAGCAAGGAAAGAAAGTCTTTTTGTAAGTTTTTTAGCGTATAGAGCATCTATTTCAGAACCTATACTTTTTCCTACTGGTGTATCTTTATCAGAATCAAACGTTAAATAAGCTAAGACAAATTTTCCATAAGCTGGATTTTTATATCCTACAGAGAAACACCATTCTTCCATTCCATAGTCAAAACCTAAAGCAGCTCCTTTTAATGTTACATCTGCCCACCCATCAAATTTATGAAGTGTTGCTAAAGGAGTTGAAAATCCAGCATCTTTTCCATCTGCATCTCCAAAATATGTATACATTACACTTCCGAAAAATCCTGAATAAGCAGCTCCAAGTTTTACTCTGTAATAATCTGTATCTATATCTGGCTTAGTATCTAAATTGTCGTTTTCATATGGGTCTGTTTGTTTTGCATATTCTCCTAAATAAGAAAATTTAACTCCGTTAAAATTAACAGCTCCAGAAGCTTTGATACCCAAGGTATTATGAATATCTGTTAAAAGATAAGCAAAGCCTTTAAGTTTTAATTCAGGAGCAACTTTATAATTGATATCTACAACAAGAGGCATTTTATCCATATGCCAGTCCACATTTAAACTATCTATAATTCCTTTTCTTTCATAAACTCCTGCTAAAAGGAAAGTTAGATTCTCAATAGGTGCTCCTGCAATTGCAACAACTCCTAAAGATTGAGGCATTTGTCTCCAACCAACAGTTCCTATAAATCTATGGTCATCTATAGCGACATATTTTCTTCCTGCAACAAACGCATAATTACCGTTTTTATAAACTATAAAAGCTTGAGTAAGCCTTGTATTGTCTGGGTCTGGAACAAGTTCATAATCTGGCTTTTGTGGAGCATAATCATCTATTAAGGCTGAAACATCTATTGCTTCTAATTGTGCTGATAATCCAGGGATACCTAAAACTGTGCCTATTTTTGCTCCTATTTTTGTTCTAATAGTTAAAGCGTTTGCTGAGTCTTTTGGACTTCCATCAACATCTACATATTCAAACCTAGGTCTAAATTCCAAATAAGGTTTTACATTATCAATAAATGAAGCTCCAATTAGTTCTTGAGCTTCTGCTTTTAATGTGCTTCCTCCTATTAAAAAAGAACCTCCTACAAAAAGTGCTGCTGCTCCTAAGCCTAAAACTTTATTTTTCATGATAATGCCTCCTTTAAATTTAAAGGTTTGTGTTCTCTAAAAGTTTCTCTACTACTTCTTCACCTTTCAGATTGAGTTTTTCACTAAGCTTTTCTAACTTGTCATAAGCCTCTTTTGATAAATACATAACTACGCGTACTGGACCCCCTTCTTCTTCTCTCATTTTGTCATAAACATCTTGCATTTCTTTCTTTTTTTCTTTTGAAACAGGAGCCCTCATAGATTTATATTCAACAAGTTTTCCATCTTTATAAACTCCAGAAATTTCTGCATAAACCCAGTAATATCCTTTATCCTTTCTAAGATTTTTTACATATCCCTTCCATGTTTTTCCTTGTTTTATAGTATCCCAAAGCTCTCTAAAAACAGATTTTGGCATATCTGGGTGTCGTATTATGTTATGTGGTTTACCTATTAATTCTTCTGGTTTATATCCAGATATTTTTGCAAATGTATCATTTACATATGTAATAATTCCTTTTAAATCTGTTCTAGATATAATTAATTCATTTTCTGGAACTTCAGTTTCCCAAAACATATCGAAGGTTTTATCCATCTTCTAGCCCCCACTGAACCTCTAAGTATAACGTTATGAATGCATTTTTATATTCGCATTGTTTTAAATCAAATTTCTGAAAATTTTTTTAAATTTAGCTGATATATCCTTTTATATGACCTTTGTAGACAATATGTTCTGCTCTAACATTTTCATCATTTAATATTTCTGGAACTTCATTACTAAGTTTTTGTAGATATTCAGCTGCAGACTGCCATTCTTCTTCTGAGTAAGCAAAAACCATGTTAGCTGATAATACTCCTGGCAAATATTGGATTTCTCTTAATTTGAAAGTTTCTTCATTTACATCTTCTCCTTCGATAACTACAATTATTCTTCCTTTATCATCGTGAAAATAAACTTCACAAAGTCCACTTTCTTCTAAAGTCTTTACTACTTCTTCAACTTTTTCTGGGTTTGTTACTACTAAAACACTTGAAACATTCATTTTTCTATCCTCCATATATATATATCTTTGTTATCACATCCAATAATTATGTGATTTTGGCTTGTAAAAAGGATTCTACTTGGAGTAGAAATATGCCCTTTTAAAAAGCCTAGTTTTTTTTCTGAAGGAATATCTACAACAGCAATATCATATTTATCATTGTATAAATAAGCTCCTATTTTTCCCTCAGGACTTAAACCTACTGAAAAAACCATGAAATCTTTTGATAAAAATTCTTTTTTTGTATTTGTTTTCAAATCAAATACAGAAGCTTTTTTGTCTCTGCCTCCTGACATAACAACTCTATTTTTTATATCTACGCTGAAAGCTTTGTCTTTGTTCATTTCTTCTAAATTTCTTATAACTTTTCCCTTTTCTACATCTACTATGTGGGTATCTCCACTTTCATCAACAACAGCTAAAATTTTTCTATCATTGTCTAGAGCCATATCCGAGAAAAAGGACATACCAACAGAAATACGATATATAATTTTTTTGTTTTCTAGGTCATAAAGAATAATTTCATCTCCACTTAATCCAAAAACAACTTTCGTATCTGTTACAAACCTTACTTTATTGATAGGAAGGTGTTCTTTGCGACTAATTATTTTTTTAGGAGTTTCATCTTTTGTTAAATCTAAAATATAAACTTCTCTACTTCCTCTTGTTCCTTGTATTGTTGCTATTAACAACTTCCCATTAGGGGAAACATCTGCTGAAAAAACTTTTGCAGGCTGCAGGTCTCCCATAAAATCTTCAAAATAAGGATACTCTATACTTTTTATAATCTGTTTTTTTTCTAAATCTATAATATCTACTTTACTTCTTTCTGTAGCTACAAAAAGCTTTCCTTTTTGAAAAACTAAGTCTGAAACTGCACCAGATACTTTAATCTTAGCTTCTAAAGAACTTTCAAAAGCTTTTAAAGAAACAGAAAAAAAAAGCCAAACTAAAAAGAATAATCTAAGCATTTTCCACCTCTAAAGGTTTTACTGATATAGCTTGGCTAGGACAGGTTTGAATGCAAAATCCACAACCTGAACATAAATCAGTATCTATTTCAGGATAAAATATTCCTTGAAATTTGATTGCATTATCTAAACAAGGTTCTTTACAACTAAAGCACATGGTGCCATTCCAGGCTAGACATTTATTTTTTTCTATTTTAAAAATAGCTTCTATTTTTGAAAGTTTTTCTAAAGATAAAACTTCAAAATCACAAACTTCCGCACACTTTTTACAGAAAGTGCAACCCTTTCCATCAAAAGAAACATATGGAGAACCATCTTTATATCTAAAAAGAATTTTTTCTTCACAAACTTGAACACATTTTCCATCACACTCACTACATAAAGAAAAATCTGAATTTTTATCAGAATAAGGTGGTCTTATTAAAGATAAAATTTCCTCTGGTTTATCTTCTTTTATTTCTTCTAAAGCAGCTTGAGGTAAAAAAGGAAGGGCTTTTAAAAAGCCCCTCCTATTCATCTTTTTTGACATTAATAAACACCTTCCATCACGTTCTTATATAAGATTGTCTTTTTCTTTGTTTCTGGATTTCTATAGTCTGGTTTAAATGTATTTTGAACTAATGGTTTTGCATTTGCCTGAGGTACATGACATTGAACACAATTCCATCTAGCTGGGTCAACTCTATTTAATTTAACAACTTTTCCTTCTATAAGCTTAAAGAAATCTATATAGTGAGTTGGAGATATAGGTGTAGCTCCTATTGATTTTGCAACCTTAGGGTCATGACATCCTAAGCAAGCATTATGGTCTTTTGTAATAGGTAGTAAACCTTCCACACTATGAGGAATAAGAGGTGGTGCGTTTTCATAAGCTCTTTCGAATCTTTGAGATTGTCCTGGAGGAGCTTTAGGAAATTCAATAGGTGGTGGAGTAACATTTACTGTTAAAGGAGCATTTCTATAAGAAAGTTCTTCTGGAGAAATACTTTTATCTGAAGAAGAATTTGTTTGCTGGGCATGAACCTGATATCCTACAAAAATTGCTATAGATAACCCGGTAGCCGGGATTGCCATCAGTGCTTTTAAAAGTTTACCTTTAAGCATTGTTTTTTACCTCCTTAGTTGGTTTAAACCTTAAACCAAAATTAAGTGCATCATCATTACAAACTTCTATACATCTTCCACAATTAATACATTCCCCTGATGTAACAAACACACTTTCTTTTCCAACCATCCATAAAACCTGTTTTTCTGGACAAACATTTTTACAGTTCATACATAAAGTGCATTTATCAGCATCGTGCTTTACTCTTATTGCACTAGGTTTGCTGATAATAGAGTAAAAGCCACCTAAGGGACATAGATGCCCACACCAGCCATTTTTTGTAACAAATAGGTCAAAAAGAAAAACTCCTAATACTGCCAGCCATCCAAATCCCATTCCAAAAACTAATCCTCTATGAAGCATAGATATAGGGCTTATAAACTCAAAAGCTGGTGCAGCTATTAAAAACGATAAAACTAAACTTAATCCAAGTATCCAGTATCTAGTTTTTCGTGATATTCTAAGTTGCCATTCATCTTTATGAAGACCTGTTTTTACCCTAATCCAATTAGCTAAATCAGTAACCATATTCATAGGACAGACCCAACTACAAAAAGCACGACCTCCAATTAGAGAATAAAAAAGAACAACTAAAGCAGCTCCTATCAAAACATCAATAGCTAGCATTGTTCCAGCTGCAAACATTTGCAAAACTGCATATGGGTCTGCCATAGGGATAACATCAAATATTTTTGAAGAGCTTAAGTTTCCAACTAATATATTCCAGCCGTATGCTGTCCCGGCTATATAAAGACCAAGAATAGTTAATTGAACAATTCTTCTAGCAATTAAAAACCTGTGTTTATAAAGCCAATTATTCTTCATCGAGTAAATCCTCTACATTAAGATAATCTTCAGGTTTCTTTTCACTGCGAGGAGTTATCGTTTTTTCAACTCCTTTTGAGCCTTTTATTCTTCCTTCATCTTTCTTTTCCCAGCCTTTTATATAGTGCTTACCAACTTCTCCTAAAGCTAGATGTCGTGGAAGCACAAAAATAGCTGGTTTTTCTGTTACACAGGCTAGTTCACATAATCCACAGCCGGTGCATACGTCTGGATAAACAACTGGTAATAAAAAGGCGTGTTTTCCTGTTCGAGGATTTCTCTTTAATTCAAGCTTTATAGCCTCATCTATTAATGGGCATGCTCTATAGCAAGCATCACATTGAAGTCCCCAATATGCAATACAATGTTCTAAATCTACAACAGCTACGCCCATACGTGCTTTGTTTATATCAAGAACCTTTTTTCCATCTTTAACAGATGAAACTAAATCTGTATCAAGGGCGCCTGTTGGACAGGCAACAGTGCAAGGAATATCCTCGCACATATAACAAGGAATTTCTCTTGGAACAAAATATGGGGTGCCCAGTGGTACTTCTTTAGGATATATATATTTGCCGTTTCCCCTAGGTCTATGGTCTCCAGGAGCTGCAAGTCTTAAAGTAGCTGTTTGTTTTGTTTCATCTGGATTATTATCTCTATTCTTACAAGCTTCTACACAAAGACCACATTTAATACATTTTTTTATAAATTCTTCTTCTGGAACAGCTCCAGGGGGTCTAAGAACAATTTCATCATATTTAGCTTCAGCTACATATCCACCCCATATAGTTCCTCCAAGGGCGGCAAGGCCAAACCCTTGGAGAGTTCTAATGAAAAATTTTCTTCTATCCTTGTCCACAGGTCCCTTATCAGCCATAACTAATCACCTTAGGCTTTATAAATCTTGATAGCACATTTTTTGTAGTCAGTTTGTTTTGAGATTGGACATGTAGCATCTAAAGTAACTTTGTTAATAAATACCCTTTCATCAAACCATGGTATAAATACAAGACCTCTAGGTGGTCTGTTTCTTCCTCTTGTTTTAACACGAACTTTAACTTTTCCACGTCTAGATTCTACCCAAACGAGGTCATTATCTTTAACTCCAAGTTTTTCAGCATCTTTAGGGTTCATATAACATAAAGCTTCTGGAACAGCTCTATAAAGTTCTGGAACTCTCATTGTCATTGTTCCAGAGTGCCAGTGCTCAAGAACCCTTCCTGTAGCAAGCCAGAATGGATATTCATTATCTGGTGGCTCAGGAGGATCCATATATGGTCTGAAGAATATTTTAGTTTTGTTTGTAAGGTCTACTTTTTGATTATCAGTAACGTCAAAGAGATTTCCTCTTGGAAGTTTTTTAAGAGCTGGTCCATAGAATGCAAATTTTCCATCTTTAGGAGCTCTTCCAGCTTCTATTTCTTTTCTTGCATATGGGTCATAGTCAGCATTAAATCTCCATGGTGTTTCTTTTCCATCAACTACTGGCCATCTAAGACCTCTTACTCTGTGATATGTATCGAAATCTGCAAGATCGTGACCATGTCCTAAACCAAACAGTCTGTATTCTTCCCATAAAGCTTTTTCTATGAAGAAACCATATCCTTTCCACTCTTTTCCATCTACCCCAATAATCTTTCTCTTATCTCCTACTGCTAATGTATTTGGATGAATTTCTCCAGTATTAGGATTTTTAGCAACTGGTTGAGGATATCTTAAATCTACATCAGGAATTGTTTTCTTAAATACTTTTTCTGCGAATAATACATCAAATAATGTATCTTCAGGGCTATATCCCATTTCTTTTGCTTTATCTAAAACATTTGGTAATACTGTTCCATCTGAGAGTTTCCATTCTTTCCATACTTCCTTTAGTTTGAAGAATTTAGAGAATTCAACAATATGATAAATATCTGGCATTGCTTCGCCTGGAGCTGTAACTTGCTGTCTCCAGTGTTGTGTTCTTCTTTCAGCATTTCCATAAGCTCCCCATTTTTCATAAATCATAGCTGCTGGTAAGATGAGGTCTGCAACTTTTGCAGAAATTCCTGGATAAGAATCAGAAACAACAATAAAGTTATCCATTTTTCTAGCAGCTTTAATCCAGTGGTTGGCGTTAGCTGTGTCCTGCCATGGGTTACATACTTGAACCCAAGCAAATTTAATTTTTCCATCTTCAAGGTCTCTCATAATTTTGACAATATGAGAACCAACTTTTGGATTTATTGTTCCATGAGGAATATGCCAGATTTTCTCTGCAATCTTTCTGTGTTTAGGATTAAATACTACCATGTCAGCAGGAAGTCTATGAGCAAATGTTCCAACTTCCCTTGCTGTTCCACAAGCAGAAGGCTGTCCCGTAATAGAGAAAGCACCATTACCAGGTTGAGCTTGCTTTCCTAATAGGTGGTGAAGCATATAAGCTTGCTCGTTTACCCATGTACCTCTTGTGTGCTGGTTGAATCCCATTGTCCAGAATGTGACAGCTTTTCTGTTCTTATCTATATAAAGTTCTGCCATTTTCTTAAGTTTTTCTTTAAACTGCTCTAAAGGTTCGTCTGGGTCTCCTTTTGCAATCCTAGCAACATAATCAAGAGTATAAGGAGCAAGAGCTTTTTTGAAGTCTTCAAAAGAAATAATCCAGTGTTTTCCAGCTTGTTTAGCATGTTTCATTTCAATAGTATCGCCTTCTTTGTATCCATAAATACTAAGAGCCTGCGCTTCTAATGGAGATACTTTTTTAGCAACCTGTTTTCTAACAGTTTCCCTTTCTTTATCAGTGAAACTTGGGTGGTCTGGAGTTCTCATTCCATAACCAATATCTATATAACCTGTTGTAAATACACAGTATTTATTTACAAAATCCCAATCTATAGCTTCTGGATGATTGTAAACTATCTCTCTTGCGATATAGTTTGCTATTGCTAGGTCTGTTTGTGGTCTGAAAACAATATCAATATCAGCTAAGTCCATAGTTCTATGTCTAAAAGTAGATAAAACAACTACTTGAACTCTTTCTGGGTCTGAAAGTTTTCTATCTGTCACCCTAGCCCAAAGAATAGGGTGCATTTCTGCCATATTTGAGCCCCAGACAAAGAACGTATCTGTAAGCTCAATGTCATCATAACAGCCTGGAGGTTCATCAATACCATAAGTTTGGATGAATGCTGCAACAGCCGATGCCATACAGTGTCTTGCGTTAGGGTCAATATTATTAGACCTAAAACCAGCTTTCATAAGTTTTGCAGCTGCATACCCTTCCATAATTGTGTACTGTCCAGAACCAAAAATAGCTACTCCTTCAGGTCCAAGTTCGTTATATGCTTTTTTGAATTGTTCTGCCATAACTTCATAAGCCTTCTGCCAGCTAACAGGTTTGAATTTACCTTTTTTGTCAAATTCTCCTTTCTCATTCATTCTAAGAAGTGGTTTAGTTAAACGGTCAGCACCATACATGATTTTTGCGGTGAAGTATCCTTTAATACAGTTTAGACCTCTGTTAACAGGAGCTTTTGGGTCTCCTTTTACTGCAACAATTCTGTCATCTTTTACCGCAATCATAATACCGCAACCTGTTCCACAAAAGCGGCAAACTGCCTTATCCCATCTCCATCCACTTTCTGCTCCTGTTGCTGCTGCAAGAGCTTCCTCAGGGACTTCCATTCCAACAGCACTTGCTGCTGCTACTGCAGCGGCAGTCTTAAGGAAATCCCTACGGGTCATTTCAAAACCCGTTTCTTGTGTTTTCTTTTCTTTTACCTCCATTTTCTACTCCTCACCTGGAATAAACCAGGGCTGGGATATTTCTATTCCGCCTTAACCCAGCTGGCGGTTTTTTTATGGAAAAATAAGGATTGTTTATGAGATAAATCACAGAAAGATAGTCTATTGACATGTAGGATTGTTTTCATATAAAAATAGGCATTTCCTGCCACTGCTATACCCATCACTAAACCTTATTTATATTTTTATTTTAAATTTAAATATTAATTATCGATAATAAAACTGTAAATTTTTAGACACACATTCATTGATTTTTATCAACTTAACATATAAATTTAAACTTCCCAAGAAAATAAAAGGCGGTGAGGGAATCATGCATCTCAAGGAGATTTATCTTTTTAAAAATCTTTCAGAGGAAAATTTAAAAACTTTAGAACAGTTTTCTTATGAAAAAACTTTTGATAAAGGAGATATTTTATTTTATGAAGGAGAAGAACCAGAAAACTTATTCATCCTTACAGAAGGAATTGTTAGAGTTTATAAAACTGATTTTAAAGGGCATGAAATAACCCTTCACCATTTTTATCCTGTTTCTCTAATTGCTGAACTTGCAAATTTTGAAAGAATGTATTATCCAGCTACAGCTGAATTTGAAACGCAAGGAAAGGTTCTTGCAGTCAATTTTGAGCTTTTTGAAAAGGAACTTTTAAAAAATCCTACTCTATCTTATGAGATTTTAAAATCTCTCTTATACAAAATTAAAATATTAGACAATGTAATTGTTCAAAATCTTATGATGGATGCTGTTTCTAGAGTTGCTAAATTTATTTATGAGCATGAGGATTTATTTATGACTTTAAAACACAATAAAATAGCTTCTGTTTTAAATATAACTCCTGAAACCTTATCTAGAGTATTAAAAAAGTTTAGAGAGAAGGGTATTTTAGTAAAAGAAAAAAGTGGATATAAAATTGTAGATAAGGAAAAATTAAAAAAATATTTTTAGAGGAGTATGAAAATGTTAGATAGAGAAAATGTTGTGAAAATAGCAAAGTTAGCTAAGTTACAACTTGATACACAAGAAGTTGAAATTTTTTCACAACAATTACCTAAAATTTTGGAATTTATAGAAAAACTTGAAGAACTTGAAACTGAAAATATATTACCTTTCTATGAATTAATAGACAAAGAAACTCCTTTAAGAGAAGACATTCCTCAAAAAGGTCTTTCTCAAGAGGAAGCTTTATCTAATGCTCCTGAAAAATTTAATGGATTTTTTGTAGTTCCTAGAGTTGTTGATAAAGAGTAAATTTTATTTATTTAAGGAGGATAGATATATATGGAAGAAATTCTTGAGCAAAGGGAAGTTGAAGCAAAGAAAAAGGCTTTAGAAAGCGCCCTTGCCCAAATAGAAAAGAGGTTTGGTAAAGGTTCAGTAATGACCTTTAATTCTGAAGCTATCAAAACAGTTGAAGCTATTCCTTCTGGTTCACTTACATTAGACTTAGCTACAGGAATTGGAGGTATTCCAAGAGGAAGAGTAACAGAAATATATGGTCCTGAGTCTTCAGGTAAAACAACATTAACTCTTCATATCATTGCTGAAGCTCAAAAAAGAGGCGGTAAAGCTGTTTTTATAGATGCAGAGCATGCTTTTGACCCAAAATATGCTAAAGCTATTGGCGTAAATTTAGAAGACTTGATAATTTCTCAACCAGACTATGGAGAGCAAGCTTTAGAAATAGCTGAAACTCTTATAAGAAGTGGTGTTGTTGATGTTGTAGTTATAGATTCTGTAGCTGCTTTAGTGCCAAAAGCTGAATTAGAAGGGGATATAGAAGATTCTAATGTAGGTCTTCACGCAAGACTTATGTCAAAAGCTATGAGAGTTTTAAAAGGAGCTGTTAATAAATCAAATACAGCTCTAATCTTAATTAACCAGATTAGGGAAAAAGTAGGGGTTATGTTTGGTAATCCAGAAACAACTACAGGTGGAAGAGCTATTAAATTCTTCGCTGATATGAGACTTGAAGTAAGAAAAAAAGATTTAAAAGATAGTGGAGAAAAAGTAGGAAGTAGAGTAAAAGTAAAAGTTGTAAAAAATAAACTAGCACCTCCATTTAAAGAAGCAGAATTTGATGTTATTTATGGGGAAGGAATTTCTAAAGAAGGTGAACTTTTAGACCTTGGAGAAGAGTTAGGAATTATTAAGAAAAGTGGTGCATGGTATTCTTATGGAGAGCAAAAAATTGGACAGGGGAGAGAAAAAGCAAGAGAGTTTCTAAAACATAACCCTGAAATCGCCGATGAAATAGAGAAAAAAATCAGGGAGAAACTCTTAAATAATGAAACTCAATGATATTTTGGTTGAAGCGGTTAATAAAGGAGCCTCAGACATACACTTAAAAGTAGGGCTCCCTCCAGTAGTAAGAATAAATAAAAAAATTGTTCCTCTTGGATACTTAGGAAGATTAACAGAGGAGACAATTTTATATTTTTTGGATAAAGTTGTAAAAACAAAAACAAAAAGGTCTGAACTTCTCCAGAAAGGAGAAGTTGACCTTTCTTATTCTATTGCTGGAGTAAGTAGATTTAGAGTAAATGTATATAAACAGCGAGGAACATATGCTTTTGCTTTTCGTGTTTTAAAAACACATATTCCCAGTTTAGATGAATTAATGCTTCCTCCCCAACTTAAAGACATAGCCCTTGCTAATAGAGGACTTATTCTTGTAACAGGTCCAACTGGGTCTGGTAAATCTACTACTTTAGCTTCAATGATAGAGTATAGAAATGAAAATAAAAATAATGTAATAGTAACAATAGAAGACCCTATAGAATTTGTTTTTAAAGATAGAAAATCTTATATAGTTCAAAGGGAAATAGGCGCTGATACATTAAGTTTTTCTTCAGCTTTAAGAGCAGCCTTAAGAGAAGACCCTGATGTTATAATGGTCGGAGAAATGAGAGATATAGAAACAATAGAAACAGCTTTAAGGGCTGCAGAAACAGGACACCTTGTATTTTCTACATTACATACTCAAGATGCAAAAGAAACTATAACAAGAATTATAGATGTTTTTCCGATTGAAAATCAAAACCATATACGATTATTATTATCTGCAACTCTTTATGCTATTATTTCTCAAAGGTTAATCCCAAGGAAAGACGGAGAAGGAGTTGTCCCTGCTGTTGAAATTTTAATAAATGAAGGAGCTGTTAGAGAAGCTATTGCTGATAGGGAAAAATTCCACGATATAAGAAAATTAATGGAAAAAGGAAGAGAACAGTATGGTATGCAAACATTTGACCAATCTATACTAGACCTTTATAATAAGGGCTATATTTCTTATGAAGATACGTTAGCATATGCATCTAATCCAGCTGATTTGGAATTAAAAATAAAAGGTATTTCTTCTTCAGAAGATTATGGAACAGGTTTCTTTGAAGATATTTAAATATTTCTAGTTTTTATGGAAAAAGCTAAATCATATGCTTTTCAGCTTCTTTCAAAAAAGGATTATTTTTCTGAAGAATTAAAAAGAAAATTATCTCAAAAAGGTTTTAATGAAGAAGAAATAGAAAAAACCATTCAATATCTTCAAGAAAAAAATTATCTTAATGATGAAGAGTTAAAAAAAAGATATATACAAAAATATCTAGAAAAAGGGAAAAGTTTAGTTTATATAAAAAACAAGCTTTTTCAAAAAGGTATTAATTCAAATATAAATATTTCCTTTGAAGAAGAATTAGAAGCAGCTTTATATACCCTTCGATTTAAGTATAAAAAAGGAAGAAACTATAAAGAAATAGTAAAATTTTTATCTTATAGAGGTTTTTCATATGAAGTTATTTTAGAAGCATATAAAATTTTTGTTGAAGAGAAAAAATGAAAATATTGACTGAAAAAGATTTACCTTTAAAGGAAGAAACTGTTTGCACCATTGGAAGTTTTGACGGACTTCACATTGGCCATAAAAAGATTTTAGATAAAGTAAAAGAAAAAGCTAAAAAAACAAAAAGAAAATCTCTTGTGATAACTTTTGACCCAAATCCAAAAAAGTTTTTATCTCCAGAAAAAGTTCCTTGTAATATTATTGATATAGAAACAAAAAATGAACTTTTAAAAAAAGAAGGTATTGATTATTTATTTATAATTAAATTTGATGAAGATTTTAGTAAAATTTCTGCAAAATCTTTTTTAAGATTTCTTGTAGAAAATCTTAAATGTAAACATATTGTTGTAGGTTATGATTGGCAATTTGGATATAAAAAAGAAGGAAATGTATATTTGGCAGAAAAATTTGAAAAAGAATT
>JAADDV010000029.1 GCA_013153795.1 Aquificota bacterium
AAAAAACAAAAAACAGATAGACATTATGAAAAAGTGTTAAGAGTAATACAGAAAATATATATAAAAAGAAAAAAACTTTATCTTTCACTGCTTTTTCCAATAAAAATTTTCAGCATGTAAAAAGCTCCAAAAATCAATCCAATACCAATAAAAGCAGAAATATAATAAGAAACAACAGGATTAAGTCCATCAATAGAGTAATCAGGGATTAAAGAATTAAATCCTTTAAAATGTTTCATTCCTTCAGGGATAAAACCAAGAGTTTTTTCATAAAACTCTAATTCCCACTCTCCCCAAGCTGGATATTCTGTTAAAAGACCTAAAGGTATTAAAAGTAAAAAAATTCCCATTAAAATATAAATTTTATATCTCATTAGCCTGCCCTTGAAATGAAAAATTTTTAATCTTTTCTATAAATTTAACTACAATAAGAGTATAAATTCCTTCAGCAACACCAAAATAAAGCATATGTGAACCTACTAAAGCTGGAATGGTTATTTCAAGACCAAAAGGAAAAAACAAAGGCTTTCCATCAGGAGTATGAGCAACTATTGGTTGAATGCCAAGAAAAAAAGCGATAATAAAAGATGCAGCTACTATTGAAATCCAGCCAGAAACAAAAAGTGCGAAGTTTTTATTAAATTTAAATAAAGCTTTATAAGAATAGTATCCAACAAATGAAGCAACAAATCCAAGGGCTAAAGAGTTTACAGCCCAAGCAGTTATTCCACCATCTCCAAAAATAAGAGCTTGTATAAGTAAAACTAAACTTATAGAAATAAATCCTATCCATGGATTAAATAAAATAGATATTGCAGCTGCACCAATAGCATGACCACTTGTTCCACCTGGAATAGGAATGTTTATCATCATTACAAGAAAAGAAAGAGCCGTTAAAGATGCTATAAAAGGAAGGGTTTTTTCATTTAAAGTTTTTTTTAGTTTTTTAAAACCATAAGCAAATAATGGAACAGCTATAGCATAAGAAGGAATATAAGTAATAGGAGATAAATAACCATCAGGTATATGCATCTTTTAACCTTTTAAAAGTTTTGGATTTTATCTTAGTGAATGCTTATTCAGTTGTCAATAATAAAAAATAAAATTTGAAAATTTTCGTTGCCTATATAAAAATAAACATTTATTAAAATTCATTTGAGAGGTTTAAAAGTTGGAAAGAGTTGATTTGATTTTGACAGATATAGATTTTGTCTTAACAATGGATGAAAACTTTACAGAGTATAAAAATACAAGTATTGCTATAAAAGATGGAAAAATAGTTGATATTGGAGAAGATGTAAAAAATAGATACTTTGGAAAAACAATTGTTTGCAAAGGGAAAATTGCTATTCCAGGGCTTATAAACACCCATACCCATGCAGCAATGACCCTCTTAAGAGGATACGGAAGTGATAATCCATTAAAAGTTTGGCTTGAAGAATATATATGGCCAGTAGAAGGACAGTTTGTTAGTTATGAATTTGTAAAAGATGGAACACAGATAGCTGTCTATGAGATGCTTAGAAACGGAGTTACAACATTTGTTGATATGTATTTTTATGAAAATGCTGTAGCTGACGTATTAAACAAACTTGGAATAAGAGGAGTTTTATCTACTGGAATTCTTGACTTTCCAACACCAGGAGCAAAGACACCAGACGAAGGAATTGCAAAAACCGAAGAGTTTATAAAAGAGCATAAAGGTTCTGAGTATATATATCCTGCTATAGGACCTCATGCTCCTTATACCTGCTCTCCTGAAACGTTAAAAAAAGCTATGGATGTAGCAGAAAAATATGATGTTCTTTACCATATACATATTTCTGAAACAGAGTTTGAAGTTCAAACAGTTAAAGAGAAATATGGAGAAACTCCTGTAAAACATCTTGAAAAAATAGGTGTTTTAAACAGCAGAGTTCTTGCTGCCCATATGGTTCACCCAACAGATGAAGAAATAGAGTTGCTTGCTAAAAAAGGAGTAAAGGTAGCCCACTGTCCAGAAAGTAATCTTAAACTAGCCTCAGGTATAGCCCCTGTCCCTAAAATGATTGAAGCTGGCGTTATAGTAGGAATAGGAACAGATGGAACAGCTTCAAATGATGATCTTGATGTTATAGGAGAGATATCAACAGCTGCAAAACTTCATAAAGGATACTGGAAAGACCCTACTGTTTTAAATGCAAAACAGGCTTTAGCAATGGCAACTAGAGAAGGGGCAAAAGCTGTAAGACTTGAAAATAAGATAGGAACAGTAGAAAAAGGAAAAAAAGCTGATATTGTCCTGATAGATGCTAATCAGCCTCATTTAAATCCTCTTTTTGACCCATATACTCAGATTGTTTACTCATCAAAAGGTTTAGATGTTGATACAGTTATAATAAATGGAGATATAAAAGTTTTAAACAAAGAAGTTCTTGTTATAGAAAAAGATTATGTTCTTGATATAGCAAAAAAATGGAAAGAAAAAATTGAAGCTTTAAATAAAGCTACCCAAAGGTAATTACCTTTGGGTTAGTTTTTAGATACATTTTCTTTTTTTCTTAAACTTAGAAGCCAGTCTACTATTAGTTTTATTTCTTCATCATTAAAATAAGGTTTTTGAGCTGGCATATACATATTTTCAGGTTTTCCTAGTTTTGTTTGAATATTTTCCTCAATCCATTTATTCCATTTTCCTTTACTTCCATTTTTTATAGAATTAAAAAAGATTTCTTTTAATTCTTTATCTGGGACATTTTTATATTTATCTAGAATAACCATAAAAGATGGAGCGATAAGATTTCTTTTTACATCATGACACCAAGCACAGTGTTTAGCTAATTCTTTCCCTTTCTTTAGAGGATTTACTGGTTGCTGGTTTTCAGCTTTTACAGAAACTAAAGCTGTTAAAAAAAACATAATAAACATAAGTGTTTTTATGCTTTTCATTTTTCCCTCCTTTTAAATATAAGCCTCTTATAAAATAAACAACTTATTTGAAGAAGGCAACAAAAACATTTTATAGTTTTGGAATAAATATTGTTTGATAAAATATTAATAAGAAATATAAAAGTTTAAGGAGGAGATATGCCAAAGCTTGTTTTAGTCAGACATGGACAATCTATCTGGAATCTGCAAAACAGATTTACAGGCTGGATAGACGTGCCTTTAACAGAAAAAGGAAAAGAAGAAGCTTTTAAGGCAGGAGAGCTTTTAAAAGATATAAGATTTGATGTTGCATATACATCAAATCTTTCAAGAGCTCAGGAAACTTTAAGAATTATTTTGGAAACTATAGGTTTATTAATACCTGTTATTAAAGATGAAGCTTTAAATGAAAGACATTATGGAGCACTTCAAGGACTTAATAAAGATAGAGCTAGAGAAAAGTGGGGTCAGGAAATAGTTCACCTATGGAGAAGAAGCTATGATGTCCCTCCTCCAGAAGGAGAATCTCTTAAAGATACAGCAGCTAGAACAATTCCTTTTCTTGAAAGAGCTATAATGGGCGATATTTTAGACGGTAGAGATGTTCTTGTTGTAGCTCATGGAAATTCATTAAGAAGCATAGTTATGTATTTAGAAAATTTAAAACCAGAAGAAATTGTTAAAGTCGAAATACCAACAGGAACACCTATAGTATATGAACTGAATAAACTTGGAAAGGTTGTTAAAAAAGAAATCAGACATTTAAAATAAAATTTTAAGTGTTTTAAAGAAAATTTTTCGTTTTGATAAAAGTTTTGTTATAAAGTTTAGCAATAAAAATTTTTTAGATAAAGCCCCCTTTTACAAGGGGGCTTTTAAAAAATATCTTAAGGACAATCCATAGTATGAGGGATTTTGTTTAAATTAGTTAGGAAAGTTTTAAACGGTCCCATATTTCTCATAGCTTCAAGTTTTGAACCTTTAAAATTCATTTTTGACATTATTCCCATACCCACAAAACCAAATTCACCTTTTGCTAAAGATTTCCAGTTTTTATCTGTCGCTGACATAACAAAATCAGCTTTTTCATTTGTAGCTTTTCCACCGTATATACACACAGCTTTTCCATCTTTTGGTGCAATATGAAGCTCAACAGCTTTTTCTGGACCTCCACAATCTTCCCTATAAAATCTTATTATTCTGTATCCTTTCTCTCCAGTTTTTGTAGCCCATTTTGCTAAGCCCTCTGTAAGTTCAGGAGTTTTGTTCCATAATTCACAAAGCTGTTTAGCATACTCTTCATCCATAAATTTTGGAGTAGCAAAAACTAAAGATAAACTTAAAAACAGAGAAAGAAAAACACCTAGCACTTTATACATTTTTCAACCTCCAGAAGATAGTTATTTATAACATTAAAACAAAAACTATTTTTCTTTAAAAGTTCCAATCTAAAGAAACTCCTATTGAATCTTGAGAATTTTTTGCACCTACTAATAATTGTCCATTCATCGCAGTAGATTCAACTTTCTTTTCAAAAGCATGAACATAAGAAGCATTAACAGTAAAATGATTTGTTATATGATAACCAAAACCAAAGGTTATATGATGTTCAGCAATAGCTGGAAAGCCTATAAGATTAAACCATTGTATATGGTAATCAGAAAAAGGAGCCGCAAAATTTGGAATAGAATTTCTATTCATGACATTTAAATTATTTTTTTCTCTTATAGGACTTTTTCCATAGTTATAACCAGCCCTTAAAGCCAGTCTATGGGTTACCATATATTCTCCACCTACAGCAAATACCACTTGGTCTTTCCATTTAAACTGTTTATAACCATCTGCATCTGACCAGTTTATCCATCTAACATCAAACCCTACTTTAAGTTCAGGTATAGGTCTCCATCCTATTCCAGCTGAGGCTTCTTGAGGTTGTTCTAGTTTTAAATCCTCAAATTTACCATCATTATTAGAATCAAATACATTCTTATATTTCATTTTTACACTACTTTGATAATAAGCCCCAAGACATATATTTGGGATAGGTTTATAGTTAAGACCTATAGAAGCTCCAATTCCATAAGCTTGTGATTGACCACCGCTAGCGTTCCAAAAAGTTCCAGGAACACCATCTCCATCAGCATCATAACCCATTTCAGCTCCTATATCTAATGAACCCCAAGCAAGATGTAAAGCTCCTCCAATTGCTAGCTTTTCATTTACTTTATAACCAACAGCTGGAACAATTCTCATAAACTGAAGAGACGTATGCATTTTTGCAAGACCATTATGATATTTACCATCAGGCCCTAACATCAACTGTTTACTTCTATAATCAACACCCATTCCTGAAACACCATAGGCTCCAATACCAATAACAACCTTATCATTTATTTGACTTGTTATTGCAATTTCAGGAATTGTGAAGGTATCAGCGTCAGATGTTATATATCCTGTATCTGTAGGCATTACATTTCCTTGAGTTGTATCATCAGCATCAAAGAAACCTTTAAAACGGCCTTTAACTGTAGGTAAAAATAAAATTCCTCCAAAACTTAAATTAAAACCTTCCTGTCTTGCAAGCCATCCAGGGTTTCTAAAGATAGAATCTGTAGGCTCGAGACATATTCCTGTCCCAAGACCACCCATAGCTCTAGAAGCTGGTGAAACTCCTATCATATTATCTCCATTTGTTGCCAAAGCTGAAGATGTCAATATAGCAGAAGTTAATACCGCACCTACCAGTTTTTTCATCACAACCTCCTATATAAAAAACATATTTTATATAGTTGTATAAAAAAACATATGGATATATAAGTTGTCAAACCCTAACTGTTGAAAATAAAAGCTGTAAAAAATTTTTATTCTCCTAGTTGTAAAAGGTCTCGAATTTCATCTTCTAATTGTCTACAGCGAGGACATATAGTGGTATCTCCTTTATAAGAGAAAGGAACAAGACATTCTTCACAAGCTATCATTACATGTTCAGCTAAAATTTTTACTTCTTCTAAGAAAGTTTTGAGATTTAACTTTTCTGCTAGGTAAAGACAATCTTCAGGACAAACTTCATGGCAAATTTTACATTTGATACAAATTGATGGTTCAAAAAGAATTTTTAATCTATCTTCACCAGCTCTTAATGCAGATGTAGGACATACGTTATAACAAACAGAACAATTGGTGCATTTATAATTGTCTATCCACTTATCAGAAGTGAAAGATATTTTTTCTACTAAAACTTCTTTGTTAGAGTAATCTATATCTTTTTCCTTTAGTGCTTCTATCAATACTTTTCTTTTATCAGGTAAAATTTTTTCTTGCACTATATTTTTGAATTCTTTTTCATCCTCTTTTGTTTCAAAATCAACTTTTGGCATCAAAGCCCAAAATGCTAGACCAGCTGTTGTTTTCCCAAATCTTTTTAAAAATTCTCTTCTTTCTTTTGTTTTTGTTTCTTCTTGAGGTTTATATTTTATGTTTTCCTCTTTTACTCTGTAAGGCCAGTTTAGTGTTTCTAGAAAGTAGTTTGCTTCATTTATATTTTCTTTGATTTTTTCTTTTATGTGTCCAATCTGGCACTCTTCACAATATCCTAAATCTATTACAATATCATCTTCATTTTTTAGGGCTAAAGAAATCAAATATTGAACATCAAATACAGAAGCACAGGGAACATTTTTCTTGCAAGAGATAAGACAGTCCCTTTCTTGCGTCATTTTATAAAAAAGCTCTTTTACTGAAAAATCTCTTAAAGAGAAAGCTTCTGTTGGACAAACTCCAACACATGCTCCGCAGGAGATACAATTTTCTGGATTTACTTTTATTTTATCATTTTCATAAACAACAGTATTGTCTATAGGGCAAATTTCAACACATTTTTGACAGGAACTGTCTTTGTAGTAAACATGAAGACAATCATAAAAGTTTAACTGAATTCTATTTTCACCCATTTTTATGCTGCCTGTTCTTCAAGAATTTCTGAAAGATAATCATAGTCGGACATAATAAATTCTGTTGCAGTTTCACAAACATCATAATAAAAAGGTGTTTCAGCTATATCCCTTGCTGCCAAAAGATAAATAGGTCCCCAGTTTGCAAGATGTTCTTCTAAAAATTTTTTCTGAAGTTTTCTAAGTCTTAGAACTTCTTCTTCATTTTCCCTTGCCATAGTATTTAACTCTTCTTGAGCTAAATTCATCATAAATTCCATCTCTATAGCTATATGGTCAGGAGATAAAGCTCTTGTTTTTTCCATATCTATCTGATAGCCATGCTGGTGATAAAACATAAGTGTTGGATTTGTTATTGATGCATCAATATGTCCTTCATCATTCATAAAGACAGATTCGTAAGGATAGACGTTTATAAGAAATATTGTTGTAAAATCTGGATTAAGGTCTTCTTCTATAAGTTTTATTGTGTCTTTTTTATGTAAAAGCTCCCAGTTTTTTGTATTTGGAAAAAGGTCTAAAAGCTCTGGTGTATTTTTTATTTTTTCAAGGGTAGCAAAATCCACTTCTTCTATAAGAAGTCTTGATAAAAGTCCATACATATTTATCCTTGCTTGTGTTTCTTCAATACTTCCCATTTCACACCTCTTTTATGTTTTTTAGTATTTCTATAAAAGTTTCTATAAAAACTTTTTCTTTTATCAAATTGTGAATTTCTCTCGCTTTTTCTTCGTCATATACATAAACTAGTGTGTTTCTTATTGTTATAAGCTCATAAAGAGTTTGTTCATATTTTCTATCAATAACTCCTTCTTTTAACAATTCCTTAAAACAGCTTCGTGGCGAATTACATTCAATTCCCCTAAGCCTCAAAAACTCCTTGACAGTTTTCCACATAGATTCATACGTAAACTCAAATCTCTTTGTGGTTATCTCTACAACAAACTCTTCCTTAAAGATTTCTGGAAATAACGGATTTTCAACTACTTCTCTAAATTTTTCAAAAGCTCTTGAAAATCTTGAGTAAGCTCGCTGGAACTTTTCCATATAAATCCTTCTTTTATAATTTTCCCTAGAAAATCTTTATCAGATAAACTTCTTAAATCAACAACATCTATATCTCTTAAAACAGGGGTTTCTATATCCATAAAATCCTTTGCTGAGAGTTTATTCCTGCAAAAAACAGCAACATCAATATCTGAGGATGTATTAAATCTTTCTGAGAGTACAGAGCCGAAGAAGATTATATAGCTTTCTCTTTTAAGAGCTTTATCTATAGCTTTTCCAATAAAATTCATATAATCTTGCTTAGTGAATGCTTTTAAAGTATCCATTTTAAACCTTTTATTAGACTTACTCTAAGGAATAAGTCTAATAAAAGGGAGGGCTTTAGCCCTCCTTTTTAATGTTCTGCTGAATGTTCTTGTTGTTTGTCTGGACAAGGCATTCTATATGCTTTGTCTGTATGAGGATACCAAGGTCTTTTAAACCATTTTGGCCTTCTGAGACAGTTAGGTCCAGGAGCGGGTCTTGTAAGGATATCTCTCCATGCTTGATATACCTTGAATGTTGCTTCTGTATCTACAAATACATCTCCTATTTTATCGTCTGGACCTCCTCTTTCTACTAAAACTTTTTTATGCCAGCAATGCATTCCTGAAAGTGGGTCTGGATTTGCTGGGAACACAGCATTCTGCCATACTCCTGTAGCTCCATTCCACCATACTTCTTTTATATCTTCATTCATTTCAGGATATGGCCATTTTAACCAATCTTCAGAGTGGTCTTTTTCAATATGTCTTCCTTTTACAACCCCTGATTTCCATCTAACAGCCCATTTACTTCCCTGATTTTGAATATCTGCTAAAGCTGAACCATAAGTAAGAACACCTATTTCTTGGTCAAAACCTTCAATTTCTACTGAGTTTACAAGTCTCCATCTTCCATGGTGGTGAGAGCATGCAAGAACTCCTGGTCTTGTAGCCTGTGTAGGCATTGCCATCCCTACAAAATAACCTGTTTTTATTCCTGTTAATGAATCAACAACCCATACTTTAATAGGGTCTCCTCTTCTAATACCAAGTCTTTTAGCATCTCCTTCATAAATCCATACTGGATTATGGTTTTGGGATATTTCCATAAGCCATTTAGAGTTTACTGAACGAGTATGAATGTTGTAAGGAAGTCTATATATAGGATTTAATGCAAATGCATTTTCTTCATCCATATAGCTATGGTGAACATGAGTTGTAATGTGGATAAGTTTCTTTCTATCTTCTTCATCTTTTGGATATATAGGAATTGCATATTCTGGCCAGTTCCATTCTACAAATGTTTTAGAGTAATACTCTAAAACTCCTGTTGGTGTATGGAAACCAACAAGGAATTTTCCATCTTTTTTAACAGCTATTGTATGTCTTTCAGAATGGAGTTTATCTGCATCATGATGTTTTAAATACACAGCTCCTGTATCCTCGTCTATTTCACATTCAGAAAGAGGTATCCATTTTCCTTTTACTTTTATTGCGTTTTTCTCAGGGTCATATGGAACTTCTCTTTCCATTACATTATAGACATTAGTTTCTTCTGTCCATGCACCTCTATCTCTCATATATTCATAAGGAGAAATTTCTAATTTTTCACATATTTTACGTAGATTTGGTAATGTTGAAAAAGCAGCATTATACCATTCTTCTATAGTTACGGGTTTTCCAGGATTTCTTTTAGATTCCCAGTATTTTCTTATTCCAAGTTTTCCATCTGGGTCTATTGCCCATGCAAGGTTTATCCAAAATTCATTTTCTTCCCATACTTCTCCAAGACCAGCTTTTATATGAGCTTCTAGTGTTGCTCTCCAAGGGACTTTTGGTTTCCAGCCCATCTTTTGCAGAGCAACTCTTAACACAGGCTGTCTAAACGCTGTCCATCTTTCTGGTTTTGTTTCAGCAGATTGATTGTCATGTCTTTCTCCAGCAAGCCCAACAGGAAGTATATAGTCAACAAACCAGTTTGTTTCAGACCATGTAGGAGAAAGATTTACTGTAAGTTCCATTTTGTTTTCATCTCTTAAAACCTGTATCCATCTAAAGCCGTCAGGATTTATCCATACAGGGTTATAGATTTTTGAAATCCAAACTTTGAGTTTTCCAGGTATTTTGAGACCCCTTTTAGCCCATTTTTCTCTCCATTGGTCATCAGAAAGAAGATGTGGAAGTATAAATGAAAGCTCATATGTTGATAAAGGCCATTCTGGTGGCCATAAAAGTTCATTCCAGTCATCTACTGGTTTAGGTTTTTTTCCAATTGTTGCAGCATATCCTTTTCCTCCAACTCCAAGAACATGCCAGTGGTGCCAGCCTACAGCGCCTATGCCTCCAATAGACCCTGTTAATGCTAAGAAGAATAAACCTGTTCTTCCTGCATTCATCCAACCACCACGGTTTCCAGCTGCTTGAGCTCTCCAGAAGTAAGAAGTAATTCTATCTCCAGCCCAAAGAACAAGTTCATACAGTTTTTCTATTCTATCTAACGGAACTTTAGTCTCTTCTGCAGCCCACTCAAATGTATATGGTGCGTATATTTGCTTTAATACATCTATAAAATCATCAAAAGTTTCTCCTTCAGGAATTCTTTGGATTCTTCCTTCTTTTTTAAGATAGTTCAGATAATCTTTGTCTTTGATAAATGTTTTCCAGTTAAACCATCTTTCTACAAATTTTCTGTTGTATTTATCTTCTTGAAGAAGCCTGTTAGACAATGCTAAGAATATGGCTCCTTCTGTTCCTGGCCATACAGGAATCCATAAATCTGCAAGACCTGCAGAGTTAGAAAGTCTTGGGTCCATTACAACAAGTTTAGCTCCTTTGGCTCTTGCATCTGCTATATATCCTGCGTGCTGTTGGAAGTAGTGTCCTGCATCTGCAGCATGAGAAGAAGAAAGGAATATAAGTCTTGAATTTGCAAAATCTGGAGAAGTTCTATCATCACTTGTCCATGCTATAGAACCAAGTCTTCCTCCAGAAGAACATATATTTGTATGGGAGTTATGATGGTCTCCACCCCAAGTCCATACTACTCTGGCAGTAAAACCTCCTGATTCATTAGGTCTTCCAACATGATACATAATCATTTTTCTATGGAACTCATCACCCTTTTCTAGAGCTTCTCTCATTTTTTTAGCAATTGTTTCTAAAGCTTCATCCCAAGTTGTTCTAACCCATTTTCCTTCTCCTCTTTTTGAACCGGGAGCTCTTTTAAGAGGAAATGGAATTCTATCTGGGTCATACATTTGAGATTGGGTAGCATATCCTTTTGCACAGTTTCTTCCTCTTGACCCTGAATGGAAAGGATTTCCCATATATTTTTTTACTACAAGATTATCCCTATCTACCCAAGCTGTTAAACCACATGCAGCTTCACAGTTATTACAAACAGTTGGAACAAGCATATAATTTATAATCTTAACGCCTTCTCTTAAAGCTCCTCCATGCTTCTTCCAATAATCTCCATCTGGTTCTTGCCAGTGATCCCATTTTTCAAAAGGAGGATAATAATCTAAGTGAGAAGGAGTAAAAGTGATTTCTGTTTTTTCTTCTATATGAGATGAGGCTTGAGACTTTTCAATAATACCTTTAGCAAAAGCTGCGCCACCTACAGTGGCTGCTAAACCCTTTAAAAAATTTCTTCTTGATGTTCTCATCTATGCTACCCTCCTATTATTAACTTAATGGTAGGCTTTGAGGTGCTATTAACCATGCATGTTTAATAAACCATAGGCCTACTAATGCTGATAAAGAACCGTATAAAGCATACTTATAATCTTTTTTCTGAGTATAAATTCCAACAAAAATCATAGGAACTATAAAAGCTAAGAACATTCCTATCCAGAAAAAGATAGCAACTTCACCAAAGGCCAAAATCTGGATTACTTTATGAGCAAATTCACTATGCATTTTTGCAAAAACGAGCTCTCCAATAAACATAGCAGCCATTAAACCAGCACTTCCAAAAAGTATATAAGAAAGTTCTTTTCTTATTTCTTCTTTTAAAGGATGATTAAAAATTGCATCTATAACTAAATAAGCTGCAGAACCTGCTAGTAAAGCACTTAATAGCATAGATATCATTTCAGCTGGAAATACCCAAACTTCCCTAGCTGTAGCTTGTCCCATGATTCCAGCAGTATATATAGTTGCAAAGAAAGCAAGTATAAATCCTGGAATCATGACTTTATCAAATAATTTTCTTTTACCTGTTAACCATGACCAAAAAGCTATTAAAAGAATTATGACAAATCCAGAAACAACCCATGCTCCAAGGGTAACTGCTGATGTAAAATGTGGATGAACAAATATTTTCCAGAATCTAAACATATGATGAAGGTCTAATATTGTAACTAATAGAGTAATACCTATAAATATTAATCCTAAAATTGGAAGCCATTTTCTAAAAAATCTATCTTGCTCTGGATATTTATTTATAAAATAAAGCCCAAGGAAAAAAGACCCTGTAGCTATACTTTTTGCCCACATATTTGTTGAAACAAGCCATCCCCAAATTACTTTCGGTATTGGAACATCAAAAGTTACTTCTGCCCCTATCATGATTAGTGCCCTCCTATATGGTCTAAAAACTTAACTTCTGTAAATAATGTAAATCCTTCTGGTCTTTCTGAAGCTAATGGGTCTAAAGCTACTGTAGAGCCTCTTACATAAAAATGTTTAGGGTGTGTATTAAGTTCTGGTTTTCTTACCATTACATCTCTATGAGATTTTAGATACTTAGAAATTTCAGATTCAGGGTCATCTAAATCTCCAAATATATTAGCGTGAGTAGGACATGCTACTACACATGCAGGCATTAATCCAACTTCTATCCTATGAGCACAATATGTACATTTATCTGCAGAGTTTGTTATAGGGTCAAGATAAATAGCATTGTAAGGACATGCCATCATACATGATGCACATCCTATACATCTATCATGGTCAACATTTACAATACCATTAGGAAGATAATGAAGTGCTGAAACAGGACAAATTCTTTCACATGGTGCATTTTCACAGTGATTACATCTAAGTGGAACAAAATGTCTTTTCACATCTGGAAACTCACCTTGGTCTATATATTTAACTCTGAGTCTCCAGCTGTGAAGTGGAACATTATTTTCAGCTTTACAGGCTACAGCACAGGCCATACAACCCATACATCTACTCAGGTCTACCAAGAAACCTAATCTCATGGAAATCCCTCCTAAAAGTATTTACCAAGCAAAGGGGAGAAAACTCCCCTAAAATACTACTATTATAGACAACCTTTAAAGAATCCAGGTTTTGGTTTTGGTGTTATTTCAAACTCTGTAAATTTAATAACTACTAGTTCTCCTTCCTTACCTACAGGCTCAGCAGTCCCATCGATACTACCACCAAATCCTTCTAATAAATCTGACCAATAAATTCCATCTTTTGTAGGTTTTACAGCATAATATTCATCTTCTGTTACATCATAAATTACTATTTTAGGATTTTCTTCATATATATCTTTTACACCTTCCCATGCTGCATGTGGAGGACAAGAAGATAATACATCAAACTCACCTGTTTCTTGAGCTTCTTCAGCACAAGTAAGAGCAGTAATAATAGCTGAAGTGAATTCAAGCTCTTCTTCCTCTTCATCTTCATCATATTCTTCTTCTACGGCTTCTTCTTCTGCATAAACGTTCTCAACAAATCCTATTGTAGAAAAAAGAAAAGCTAAACTTAAAATTGAGGCAAATATTTTTTTCATATTATTAACCTCCATTATTTAAAGTTCTTCCAGTCAACAAGTGTTTTAAGATAAGCAACTAAATCATTAATATCTTGTTCTTGAAGATGAGTAAAAGCAGGCATTTTAGATTGTTTTTTTCCATCTGTCTTTATATACCACTCATACATACTATTGTTAGGATATGCTTTAAATCTGTCTGGGTTAGTTTTCATATAGTGTCTGTTTATATTAAGATTTCGAATAATAACATCATTAGGATTTATGATAGATTCTTTTAGATATATTGCATTTGCAATTCCACCGATATCTGATAAATCTGGAGCCATCCCTAAAGGTGCTGTTTGAAATTCTGCAGCTCTATGACAAGCTGCGCAACCATTTTGTTGGAATAATTTTTTCCCATTTTCTGGGTCTCCTATATCCTCTCCTTTTTCTGGCCAATCAACATAAGGAACTCCCCAAGAAACATACTCTACATAATCTTTATCTAATTCAAATTTATTAAGTCTTATAAATTTCCATCTTGAAAGAGACTTATTCCCATCTCTCTCATATTGGTTTCCATCCCATACAGCAAAAGCAATAGGAACAAGCCCTGCTTTTAAATCTGTATATTCATCTGTAAGAGGTCTTTTAAAAACTGCTGTCCATTCTTTGTTTTTTTCATCATATGTCATAACAATATCTACATTTTTTGTATCAACTTCTGTTAAAGAACCAAATCCCTTAGAAACAAATACCTTTTGATAATCTCTTCCAGCAACATTTTTTTGAAGATAAACAGTTACAGGATGATTTTCATCTCCCATTCCTACATATGGAAGAGTTATTCCTTTACCAAATTTATTTGGAAACTCTATTGATACACCATCTGCGAATTGGTTTGTTGTAAATGGAGGTTGGACTGAAGGAGTATTATCTTTCCACTTTATATATACTGCAATATTTTTGTCATTATAAATTGCTTTAACTTGGGCTTTAACAGCTTCTTTTTTAGGTATAAGTTCATTAGCTTTTTTATCATTTAATCTGACAGAAACCTGAGGATATAAAGTTACTTCAGTGCTTTTTGCTTTTTCCCATAGTGGGTTATTTGGATTTGTAGAGATTTCTTCATTTATTTGTAAAGCATCTATTACTTCATATTTAAAAAATCCATCAGTTGTTGCATTTGCAGAAACAAAGAAAGCTGTAACACCTATTACAGCAGCTTTCAAAGTTTTTTTCATTTATCTTTCCTCCTTAATTTGTCTTTATTGAAAAGAGGAAGGAGCATCTTTAGTGATGCTCCTTATTCTCCTCTTCCTTTTTTAATGCAGGCTGGGTCTCAAAATAAACTTTTCCAAATACACCTTCTACTTTCTTTGTGTTAGCTCCCTGTATATACCTTACATCTACTATTTTGAAATATTCTGAACCTTTAAGTCCTTGCTCTGCAGCAATTTTTTCATAGTAATTGTGGTCGAGTCTAAACATATCAGCATGATTATATGCAATTAGAATATCCATAAGCTCAGATTCTTCTCCTCTCTCTCTCTTAGCCATTTCTTCTTCTAAAGTTTTTATAGCTTGGTGAACTTCTGGTCCAAAGAGCTTTTCAAGATATTCCATAGGAAGTCTTTGTTCATTTTCTATAGGTTTTCCATTTTCATCAAATTTAGGAGGAGCTAAAACTGGAGGAACATAATAAACGTTAGGCTGTGTTCCAAAGTCAGGTCTTAAAGGAAGAGCAACTTTATATTTATGAACAAGTTTATACACTTGAGATTCTTCATCATCTAAAAATCCTACAAATCTAATTCTACCTACACACTGATGAGCACATGCAGGTGGAAGACCTTTTTCAATTCTTGGGAAACAGAATATGCACTTTTCAGATTTTGAGATTTTAGGGTTGAAGTAAATTTTCTTATATGGACATCCTGCTATACAGTATCTATACCCTTGACATCTTTCAAGGTCTACAAGAACAATTCCATCTTGCTCTCTTTTGAAAATTGCTTCTCTTGGACAAGCAGCAAGACATCCAGGGTTTGAACAGTGATTACAAATTCTTGGAATGTAGAAGAAGTAAGAGTTTGGCCAGTCTCCTATACCTACATCTTCATCCCAGTTAGGTCCCCAAACAGGGTCTGTATTTGGTGAGAGGACAAACTCATCAGCAGAAGAGTTAAATATTTCATCATGATTATAATCCCAAGGCACACCGTAGTCCATAACCATATCAGGAATTATTCCATCCTTGAGATTTCCTTGGTCATCAAATCCGCCACCTGCTTCCATCCAGTTTCTTGGATATCCAGCTCCAGGGTGGGTTTCTACGTTATTCCAATACATATATTCTCTTCCATTTCTATTTGTCCACTGAGTTTTACATGCCACTGTACACGTTTGGCAACCAATACATTTATTTAAATCCATTACCATTGCTAATTGTCTTTTTGCCATTTATATAACCTCCTTGAAAATTAAGCTTTCTCAATATCTACTGTTGTTTCGTAAGCATGTTGGTTTCCATCCCAGTTTCCACCAAACTTGAGATGACCCCATGCATCAGAAAGCTCCAGTAGATTGAGAGGTGATGCATTTACAGTGTTATGAGAAATATTTCCTTTAAAGTAGAATGGCTCCCAACCGTGCTCAATAATAATGGCATCTTTTGGACAAGATGGGTAAATTTTAGCCATAGCATAAAATTCACCAAGATTATTAAACACTTTTATTTCATCACCGTCTTTTATTCCTTTTTTCTCAGCTATTTCTGGGTTAATCATAATATAAGGAACACCTCTTTGAAGTCTTTGTAGAAGAGAAGATTCTTTATATGTAGAGTGGATTGACCATCTTGCATGAGGTGTCATTAAAACAAATGGATATCTTTTTGGTCTAATAGGCTCTTTTGCTGTTGGAACAGCTGCTCCTGCTTCAATCCATCTATCATGGTCAACGTAATATGTAAGTCTTCCTGAGAGTGTTTCAAATCTTTCAAAGAGGTAAAGATTATTTTCAAATGAGTTATATGGCTTATCTGGATATAAAGGTGATGTTTTTCCAGCTTTTTCATTTAACTGAAGGAATCCACCTCTTTTTCTTATTGTTTCAATTGTATTTGGTTTAAACTGGTCTACACTTTCAAGAGCAAGCTCAACAGCATCTCTATCTGTTCTAAGGTGTCCACCTTTTGTATATTCTTCTACTAATTTGTCTAACTCTCTATATCCAGTTTTTGAGTGAGTTGGGTCTGGTATTTTAATATACTTTTCATCTCCTGTTTCTTTATATTTTTTCATTGCAAGTTCTTGGATTTTCTCAACAATCATTGTGCAGATTTCCCACTCAGATTTAGCTTCTCCAATAGGTTTTAAGTTTTGAGGTGGTTGTGCCATGTTTGCGTATCTGTGATATCCAGGGTTTGTTCTTAAATCCCAGACTTCATACATAGATTTTGCAGGAAGGATTATATCTGCATATTGAGCTGTTGAGTTCATTCTCCAATCAACATATGCAAAGAATTTAGCTTTTTTAAGGAAAGCTTCTCTATATGTTGCTCCTTTATTTCTTCTAAATCTTGAATCAGCAAATATAAGGAAAGTTTCTACTGTATCCCAGTAAGGTTTTCCGTCTTTATTATGGAAGTTTTCTTTCCATTTTTCATCGTTTCCAAAGTTATCTAAGTCTTCTTTTACTTTTTTAAGGTATTCTTCTTTTGAAAGACCTGTTGCTCTTCTTATATCTTCATCATCATAAAGTTTTTCAACATCTTTTAACATATTTCCAAGAACATATTCTTGAACAAATCCGGAAGCAAATCTTTGTTTATATTTTCCAGCAAATCCAGAAAGTTTGCCCATTCCAGATATAGCCCATTCATTTTCAGTATTAAATCCACCATAAGGTCCAAGTCTTCCAACAAGTCCAGGGATAGATGCTATAGCTCTTTGGGCAAGCATTCCATTAAAGTATTTACCAATTGTGAATCCCATAGAAATCATAACAACTTTAGGAAGAGCTATTTCTTTAGCAAGTTGTTCTACTATTGTTGGGTGAACGCCTGTAAGTTTCCATGTTTTTTCTGCTGCAAATTTTTGAGCTTCTTTTTTAACAAGCTCAAATACTGTTGTTACTTTTACTTTTTTACCATCTTTTAATGTTACTTCCCATTCTCCTTCAAGGGCAGGGTCAATATCCCAACCTACATCTTTAAGTCTGAGGGTTTTTACTGGTGCTCCCTCAGTTCCAGGCATTACTGTGAGCTTATTTGTTTTTGTATTCCATGAGAAGAATGTAGCATGTGGTTCAAACTCTTTTCCTTCTCCTTTTTCTTCAAATATCTTAAATACTTCATGGTCAAGCTCTGGCGATTTTTCAGGGTCTATATCTTCAAGTCTTAAAAGTTTTTTGTTGTCAAGCCTTACAAGGAATGGAAGGTCTGTAAAATGTTTTACAAACTTTGGTTTATAAAGTTTTTTCTGAATTATTTCATTAATGATAGCCATAGCTAAAAAGCCATCATATCCAGCTTTAACTGGAACCCAAAGGTCTGCATGAATACATGTTGAGTTAAATTCTGGAGTTATAACAATATTTTTTGCACCATTGTATCTTCCTTCCCATAGGAAGTGGGCATCTGGAATTCTTGTTTTATTTGGGTCTTGTCCCCACCAGATATTAACATTTGTTGTATAGAAGAAATCATAAGAACATCCTATGTTTCCTTCTCCATATACAACTGTTACTCCTGGGAACATATCTCCAACGTATGAAGCTATATAGTTTCTTACAGCTCCAAGAAGTGTTCCAAGTCTTTTTCCGGCTGCTCCTCTGGCTTCTGTAAGCATACCTGCTCCAACGTGGATAAAGAGACCTTCAGGACCTTTCTTAAGCATTGTTTCATATATATTTTGAGCTATTTCAGTAATAGCTTCATCCCATGTAATTCTTTTCCACTTCCCTTCTCCTCTTTTTCCTACTCTTTTAAGAGGATAGAGAATTCTATCTTTTTCATATGTTACATGTGAGTGTTGAACTCCTTTGTTACATCCTCTTGGGTTAAAGTCAGGAATTTTTGGATTTATAGGTGTATAGTTTGCAACCTGATTTTCTCTTGTGATAATACCGTTGTTTACCCATACATCCCATGCACAATTACCCTGACAGTTTACACAGTGATATGCTGTCCCGTGGTCTTCTTTTTCTCCATACGTATATGAAAACTCTCCTCTGTACATATTTTCTGTATAAGAAGTGTTTGGATAACTTTGTCTAGGGTCTTCTACAATAATAGCATCTTGTTTTGCAAAAGCTGCATTTCCACCTAAAGTGATACCTGCTCCACTGGCTCCAAGGGCTTTAAGAAAGTCCCTTCTTGATAATGCCATATATCTTACCTCCTGAAATATGTTTCAAATTTTATAATTAAAATTTAGATTTTAAATCAAAAGGCAGTTGCCTTTTACAGACAACCACCACCTCCACCTGCAGCAGGTGGTTCATATTCTCCTTCATCTTCGGGATATCCTTCTTCATCCCAAGCTTCCATTCCACCTTGAAGATTTTGAACTATTGTAAATTTCTCAGCGCACTTTTTAAATATTTCTGGGTCTCCATCTTTTGAAACAATTACAGTTGGAAGATATGGGTTTATATGTTTTAAAGCTTCTTCTGGAGCTTTAGATTCATCACAATCAGGGAGAGGAATTGCTCCAGGAATATGGGCTCCTGTATAGTAATCTATTTCATCAGCTTCGTCCTCTTCTTCCTCAGAAACTTCATAAGGTCTAACATCTATTATCTGAATAGTTACTTTTGGATTTCCTAGTTTTTCATATAACTCTTGTGCTGTTATAGGTATTTGCTTTCTAAGCTCTATCTCTTTTTTTCCTAAAGCCAAAAGAGCTAAAGATAAAACAGCAATTACTCCTAAATATATAAGTCTTTCTATCTTTGGGTTCATTCTTCTTCACCTCCTTCTGAGGCGGCCTGAGTGACCTCTTGAAGTTTTTGTTCTAATTTGGAAATATCAGCTTTAACTCCAATAAGAGCAGCAATAAGAGCTACAATACTAATCCAATACAAAATTCTTTCTGTCATACTCATTTTATCTACCTCTCTTAATCGTAAACTTCTTCAGATTCTTTTTTAGCTTGAATAAACTTATTCCATCTACCTAGATAAATGAGATTTGCTGTTAAAACTCCTACAGCAAAATAAGTTGCTGACATTGCCATTGAGCCAATTGAAAGAGTTGGATAAGCTGATAAGAATGCTCCTGTTGTACAACCTCCTCCTATCATTGCTCCTAAAGCGAGGAATATACCAGCAAAGAAAACAAGAATTAATCTAACCCATGGGAAAGGAGCAACTGCTTTTGCAAAAGCAGGTGGAACAGGGTCAAATTTAAAGGTTCCTGATATTATTGCAGATAAGAAAGCTCCCGGAAGAACACCAATAATGAGTCCTGCGTGCCATAAAATACTTTCAGTTATTTTTGGCACAGAATCTATTGGATGACCAATCAAATGACTTATCCATCCTACAAAAGCTAAAGCTCCTCCAGAAAATCCAAGATATTCACCTTGTGCAGTAGCCCACGTAATAATAAGACCTGCTAAAATTCCTGAAATTGCCCAGTGCCATTCTCCTCTTAATATACCTGTCCTTTCGTTTTCTACATACTCTTTAATTTTTTTAGCTGGGTCTATTTTGTCTGCAGCAATAGAGAAAAGAATAAATAAAACTCCCCATACAACAGCAAGAACACCATATGGAAGTCCTAAAACTCCATATAAGGTAAGCTTTTCTTTTGTTCCTAAAATTCCAGCTTCTATTAAAGTTGGCTTTATAGCATCATAAATCAAAACTCCTAAAATAAGGCCTACTACTCCTGCAGCAGAAATAAACTTACCGGCTCCAACTCTAGCAACACATGTCCCTGGACAAAATCCTGCAGATGCCATTGCAAGACCAAATAAAACTCCACCTACAAGATGAGCAATACCCATATAAGGCATTATTCTAGGAATAATATTTGTTTGTTCCTGAAGGCCAAAAATATCAACAAGTCCATAAATAATAGAAGCTGTTGCTATACCCATAAAGGCAAATTTCATTATTTTAAGGTCTCTCAAAAGAAGCATACCTTCAACTCTTGAGTATCTAATAGCACCAACTTTATGTAAAACAATTCCAAATAGAAAACCTGTTAAAAGCCCCATAAGAAGATGAGATGAGTGCTCCATTACTGCATTACCTCCTTGTATATTAAAAAAGGGGCTTTAAAGCCCCTTGAAAATTATTTTTCAACTGGAAGGTCTGGAGTATTACCCCATTCGTCCCATGAACCTATATAAACTTTTGCTCTTGGAACACCTGCTAGTTTAGCAGCTGCATAGATAAATGAACCTCTTCCAAGACCTACGTGACAGTAAGTAATAAGTGTATCTGTCTCTGGGTCAAATCCTTTCTTTCTAAGCTTTTTGAAGAAAATTTTCTTAAGTTTTTTAACAGGTTTGAAAAGATGTTTTCCTGGCTTTGCATTAGGGTTTCCTGCAACTTTTTTCCATTCAAAGAAAACAGCTCCAGGGATATGTCCACCTCTTTTAACTGTGATATGTTTTCCTGGTGCTTCTAAAGCATCGAGAAGAGTTTTTCCTGTGTATTCTGAAAATCTTCTAGCATCAAGAATAAAGTATTTTGCATCCTTTCCATTTTTAAGAATATCTTCTACAGCTTTTAAAACCTCTTCTTTTGTAGCAATCATATCTCTTTGAACATTAGCTTTAAAAGTTTTTGGAGTTGGAGGTTTTCCTTCTCCTTCTTCAACAGGATAACCTTTGTAAGCCCATGTAACAAATCCACCATCAAGCATTTTCACATCTTCAAGACCATAAAGCTTTAAGAAAAACCATACACCAGAAGCATTAGGACCTCTACCATCATCATATGCAATTACAGAAGTGTTGTTGTCTATTCCAAGATTTCCAATGAATTTTTCAGCTCTTTCTGGACACATAGGAAGACCATTACATTTTCTTATATCTTCAAGGTAATGAAGGTCGTGAGCAAATGCGTGAGCTGAACCAGGAATATGTCCTTCCTTAAATTTCTTTTCACTATCTCCATTTACAAAATGAGCCGCTTTGTTGTCGAAAACCTTTTTAGCATCATCAACCCAGATAAGAAAGTTAGCTTCATTAGCCTTCGCTGCTCCAGAGATTGCCACAGCTCCAACTAACGCTAACATAGAAAGTTTGAGTTTTTTCATGAAATTACCTCCTATAAAAATTTTTTCACTTAAATTAAAGTTTATTTTTTGACCTATGTCAAAATTTTAACTTAGTCCAATATATAATACAAAACTCCAGTTAACAATACCTAACCCTTGTCATTTCTTGTTCAGAAAGAAATGGCAATATATAGATGCAAAAGATATGCCAATATAAAAAACAAACGCAAAAACCTCGTAAAAACTTCTTAACTCAAGGCTATTATTACATTAATATATTTTATAATGCGCATATTATAGGAGTTTTCAAAATGAAAAAGAGTTTTCAAAATGAAAAGAAAAATAGAAAAAATGAAAGTATATTTTTTTTGTCTTTTATTCCTCCTTCTAAGGCTAACCGTGTAAAAATTAATACAAAGATTTTTTCAAAGTCAGGAAAAAGGTATATTGTTCCAAAGGATGTTTCTTTAAAAATAAACAAAGCAATATGGGAACTTCAAAAACAAAATGAGAAAAAAAATCTTTTTTATAAAGAGGCTGTTTCTGTAGAAATTTTTTTCATCTTACCTAATAAACGCAGAAGAGATTTAGATAATATAATGAAGACTTTGGGAGATTGTTTAGTTTATGCAGGTATTTTAGAAGATGATAATCTTATTTTCAAACAAACCTTAGAAAAATTTATAATAAAAGGAAGAGAAGGAGTTGTTATAAAGATAAAAAATTATCAGGAAAGGAAGCTAGACAAAAAATTGTTAGAAAAATTAGAAAAATATAAAGGGTTTATAGATGGAGATAAACTTTAATGTAGATAAAGAATCTTTAAATTTTTTAATAAAACTAGCTTTTGCTCTTGTAACGGGGCTTCTTATTGGGTTAGAAAGAGAAAGAAGAAGTAAACAAGAAACTTTCGCTGGAATAAGGACTTTTCCTTTGATTTCTATTTTAGGGACACTAACTGCTTATATAAATGATTATTATTGGAATGGTATTTACTGGATAGTCTTGGGAGGAATTATTTTATTAATGCTTATAAACTTTTATTTGGAATATGATAAAGATATTGGTGCTACTACAGAAATAGCTATTTTAATAAGTTTTCTTCTTGGAGTTTTGATTTATTATGAGCATTATTATATAGCAGCTTTTCTTGCTGTTATAACAACCTTTTTGCTTG
>JAADDV010000155.1 GCA_013153795.1 Aquificota bacterium
AGTAAGAGTAGTTTTTCCGTGGTCAACGTGTCCTATTGTTCCTACGTTTACGTGCTCTTTTTTCCTTTCAAATTTCTCTCTTGCCATCTTTACCTCCAGTAGGTTCTATATAAAATCATAAAGTTTTAGCTTGGAATACTGGAAAGCCCACGAGGGGACTTGAACCCCCGACCTCACCCTTACCAAGGGTGTGCTCTGCCGACTGAGCTACGTGGGCACATAAAATACCCACAAACAAAATAATATTATACATAAAAAATATACAAAATGTAAAGATTAATAATTATGGAATTTAAGATTACTTATTTCTCTTTCGGTAACCTTTAGATTCTTTAATTATAATACAAATTTGTAATTTGTGTTGACAGATTATTAAAACTTTCCATTAATTAATAGATATTTCCATAGTAAAATATTATTCCAAAATTCTAATCATCACTATAATCATTATTAACTAAAAGGAGAATTATGAAGCAGGAGTTAAAAGAAAAAATTATTTCCTTATTAGAAAAAGAAATCCCCGAAGTCAAACAAATTAAAGACAAGATAAAAATAGACATACCTAAAGAAGATAAGTTTGGGGATATAGCAATAAACGTAGCCTTTTTACTAACAAAACTTTTAAAGAAAAAACCTATAGACATAGCAAATCAGATTAAAGATATTTTAGAAAAACAGCCTGAATTTGAAAAAATAGAAGTAGCAGGAGCAGGTTTTATAAACATATTTCTTTCTCAGATTTTTTACCAAAATATCCTAAAACAGATTTTAGAAGAAAAAGACGAATATGGAAAAGCCAAAGAGAAAAACAGAGGAAGAATAAATGTAGAGTTTGTCAGCGCAAATCCAACAGGTCCCCTTCATCTAGGACATGGAAGAGGCGCTGTAGTTGGAAATGTCCAGTCAAACCTTTATGAGTATGTAGGATACTTTGTAGAAAGGGAGTTTTATATAAATGATGCAGGAAGACAGATAAAAAAACTTGGAGAATCTGTCTGTGCAAGATTTTTCCAAATAGAAAATCCAAATTACCTATTTCCAGAAGATGGCTATCACGGAGACTATATAAAAGAGATTGCCCAGCATCTATATAAATATGAAAGAGAAAAAATACTCTCGATGGTAGACAAAGAGCAGGCTATAGATTTTTGTGCAGAGTTTGCAAAAGAAATGCTCTTAGAAAAAATAAAAGAAGACCTCAAAGGTTTTGGTGTTGAGTTTGATATATGGTTTAGTGAAAAATCCCTGTATACATCAGGGAAAGTTGATGAAGCTATAGAGTTTTTACGCTCAAAAGGACTTATATACGAAAAAGATGGAGCTTTATGGGTGAAAACAACCCAGTTTGGAGATGATAAAGACAGAGTTATTATAAAATCAGACGGCTCTTACACATACTTTGCAGGAGATATAGCATACCACTATGACAAATTCAAAAGAGGATATGATTTCGTTGTAAATGTCTGGGGAGCAGACCATCATGGCTATTTTCCAAGACTGAAAGCAGCTGTTATGGCTTTTGGCGTTCCAGAAGACTGGTTAAAGGTAATATTTATTCAGCTTGTAAAACTGTTTAAAAACGGTCAAGAAGTTAAAATGTCAAAACGCTCTGGCTCTTTTATAACCCTCAAAGAGCTTATAGAAGAAGTAGGAAAAGATGCAGTTATATACTTTTTCCTTACAAAAGACAGTAATACCCATCTTAATTTTGATATAGACCTTGCCCTAAAAAAGTCCTCTGAAAACCCTGTCTACTATGTCCAGTATGCCCATGCTAGAATATCCTCTGTTTTTAGAGAAGCAAAAGAAAGATTTGGATTTGACCCGGAAGAGGATTTTGAGGCTGATTTATCTCTTTTAAAGGAAAACCAAGAAAGAGTTTTAATGAAATATCTTTCTTTTATTCCAGACCTTATAAGAGAGGCTGCAGAAAAACAACAACCTCATAAGTTAACCCAGATAACATACGACCTTGCGTCTGAATTTCACTATTATTACAACAACTTTAAGTTTCTAATTGAAGAAGACGAAAACTTAATGAAAGCCAGACTTTATCTTCTTAAAGCTATTCGATACGCTCTAAGGACTCTTTTTAAACTCATGGGAATAACCCCTGTTGAGAGGATGTAAAAATGGATAAAGATTTAAAAGATACCATTAGAAAATTAGAAGAAGCAAAAAGAAGGCAAGAAAAATTAGAAAAAACAATAATAATTTTATCTGGTCTTTTAATTGTCATCGTTTTTACAGTTATTGGAATAAATCTTTATTCAGGAAAAAATGAAAAAATTTCTGAACCTGAAATTAACATAATAAATGAAAAATCTCCTGATATAGCAAAAATAAATAAAGAAGAAACGGCAAATGTAGTTCAGAAAGGAATTTTACCAACTACTAGTAATATAACTACATCTACCCAATCTCAGATTATTTCAAAATCAAAATCTGAGCAGATAGAAAAAAAAGAAAAAACTGAAAAATCAAAGGTAGTTATTATAAAGAAACCTGAAAAAATAGAGAAAAGGAAAGAAACTCCTCAAAAAAAAGAAATACAAAAGAAAAAAATAACTTCAGCAAATACCAAAAATACGAAAAAAGAAGAAAAAAAGGCATCTGTTCAAACAGGATATTATTATATCCAAGTAGGAGCCTTCTCTAGCAAGGAAAACGCAGAAAGAGCAAAGAAAAATTTTAAAATTTCTCCTTCTCGTTTTGTTATAATCCGCACAGGAAAACTTTATAAACTTCTTATTGGTAAATTTAAAACAAGAAAAGAAGCTCAAAATTTTATGAGAAAGTATGGAATAAAAGGAATTATAAAAAAGATTTAAAAAGAAGGTGGATTTAGTGATATCCACCTTCTGTAGAAACTTTTCCTTTAAAAACTCTATAAACATAAATCGTATAAAAAATAACAATAGGCATAAGAGTAAGAGTCGCTACTAGCATAACTGTAAGGGTTATATGAGAAGAAGCTGAATTGAATATTGTCAGATTATATTCGGGATTTATTGTTGACCTCATTAAAACAGGATAAGTAGCAAAAGCAATAGTTAAAATTGTCCCTATAGTTACAAGTGAAGAACCTATTATTACTTTATCAAATTTCTCTGAGGATAAAAATTTAAAGTATAAAATAAGTCCTACTATCATCATTATAGGTGCTATCCAGAATAAAGGATATTTAAAATAATTTGAATATAGATAAGGAGATGTAATTACTAACAAAAAGTCAGTTATAGCTAAAGAGATAACATATCCAAAAAAACCTATATATGCTGCTTTTTTAGCTAACTCAAAAACTTCTCCTTCTGTTTTTCTTAAAAGATAAGCAGCTCCATGCATTAAAAACATAAAAACTCCAACAATACCAATTAAGACAGGAGCTGGTCTAAGTAAAGTAAAAAATGTTCCATGATATACACCTTGCTGGTCTATAGGAACACCTATAACAGCATTTCCAACAGCAACTCCAAATAAAAAAGCAGGCACTATATTACCAATCCAATAAATCCAGTCCCACGTTTTTCTCCATAAAGAACTTTCTTTTTTATTTCTATATTCAAAAGCAACAGCTCTTCCTATTAATGCCCAAAGAACAATTAAAATAGCAAAATAAAAACCACTGAAAGCTGAGGCATAAACAATAGGAAAAGCAGCAAATAACATTCCTCCACCAGCAATAAGCCAAACCTCATTTCCATCCCATACAGGAGCAACAGCATTATATAAAACTCTTCTATTTTCATCTTTTTTTGTAAAAATTGTTAAAATTCCGCTTCCTAAATCAAAACCATCTGTAAGAGCATAACCTATAAGAAAGAATCCTGAAAGCAAAAACCATATTCCTTCTAATGTTGTAAATAATTCAGCTGGCATGTTTTTCCTCCTTTATTTTAAATTTTTTTAAGCTTTTATTTGATTTTCAGAATTTAAGGAAATAGTTTCTTTAGGACCTTTCTTTACAGCTTTAATCATTGCATAGAGAAAAACAAAGAAAATAGCTGTATAAATACCTGTAAATACTAGAAAAGAAATCAATACATTCCCTGTTGGATGAAATGAAACTCCATCTTTAGTTAATAAAATTCCCTGAACAAGCCAAGGTTGTCTTCCTACTTCAGCCGAGACCCAACCTAGCTCTGTTGCAATATAAGGTAGTGGAATAGATAAAAGAACCGTCCATAAGAATGCTTTATTTGTATATAATTTTCCTTTTCTTAAAAGCCAAAGTCCCCATAAAACAACAAAGGCAAAGAAGAAACCTAAATAAACCATTAAATGAAATGTTGTAAATACAAGAGCAACAGAAGGAAGGTCTTCCATTGTAATGTTGTATGCTCTTGCCTGAGCTTTTGCAAGAGCAAGCTCAGCTTTTAATTTTTCTATTTCTTCTTTAGGAGCACCAGAAGCTTCAAGTTCTTTCAACTTAGCTTCTAAAATAGAGATTTTTTCTTTTGCTTCCTGAGCAATTTTTTGATACTCTTTGACTAAATCCTTTATTCCTTTAAACTCAGCATTTGGGTCGTGGTAAGACAAAAGACTTAAAAGATATGGAATTTCTATTAAAGATTTTGTTTCTTGTTTTTCATCATCTACAATTCCAAGTAATGTTAATGAAGCTCCTTTTTCTGTTTCCCATTTTCCTTCCATCATTGCCATTTTTAATGGCTGAGTATTAGCTACCTGATATCCATGAAAATCTCCGAAAACAATTTGAATAAGGGAAACAATAGCTGTAAAGATAAGGGCAAATTTAAGGCCTATTTTTGCTATTTCTACATGTTTATTTTTTAATAAATAATAAGCCATTATTCCCATTACAAAAAAACCACCAACAATATATCCAGCATCAACACAATGTAAAAATCTAATAACTGTAGAGTGATTTATTACTGCTTCAAAAAAATCAGCTAAAACAGCCTTTACTCCTTGAGGAGTTTCAACAATCTTATATCCAGCAGGCGTTTGCATCCATGAATTTGCTATTAAAATCCATAAGGCTGAAAGAGTGCTTCCTAAAGCTACCATCCATGCAGCAAAAGTATGCATTTTGTCAGATACTCTATCTTTTCCAAAAAGGAAAAGTCCTATAAAAGTTGATTCTAAGAAAAAAGCCATTAGTCCTTCTATAGCTAAAGGAGCTCCAAATATATCTCCTACAAATTTTGAATATTGAAACCAGTTTGTTCCAAATTCAAATTCCATAGTAAGACCTGTTGCTACTCCTACAGCGAAATTAATCGCAAAAAGTTTCATTAAAAACATGGCAAGGTCATCATATTTTTTATTTTTATTTTTTAGGTAAATAGTTTTTAAAATAGCTATCATAAAGGCAAGCCCAAGAGTTAAAGGAACAAAAAGAAAGTGATAAAAAGCTGTCATTCCAAATTGAAGGCGGGAAAGGGTTAATAAATCCATTTTGTCCTCCTGTATGGTTAGTTATTACTTACTAAGTTTATTCTTGACCTAAATCAAGATTTATGATTAGAATCATAGAAAGGTTAATGTTTACTAACTTCTTAACAAAGAAAAAAATTTTTAAACGATGGTCAAAAAAGCTATTATTAAAATAACAACAGTAAATCTAAAAACTTTTATAGAGTAATAAAAAGATTTCTAGTTTTGAGTATTTTTATAAGATAATTTTCCTAAAAGAGCTTTTATACGAGTTTTTTCAACATGAGATATGTATATATATTCTTTCTCTTTAATTTCATTATTAAGTTTGTCTAAGAAAGGAACAAGTAAAATAATAAAATTTTTTTCTTTTTTCCTTCT
>JAADDV010000133.1 GCA_013153795.1 Aquificota bacterium
AAGAGATAGTGTCTGTCTTGAACCACAAAGAAAGTGAAATAAGAGCAAAAGCAGAAAGAGCTTTCTTAAAAACCCTGGAAGGAGGCTGTCAAGTTCCCCTTGCAGGCTATGCTGAGATAACAGATGGGAAACTTAAAATAACAGGTTTTATATCAGACCTTGAAGGAAAAAGAGTTTTTAGAGATTCTCTTACTGGAAATTTAGAGGAAGCTGAAGAACTAGGGAAAAAACTTGCTGAAAAACTTCTAAAAGATGGAGCAAAAGAGGTTTTAGAAGAAATATATAGAGGTAGCTGTTAAAGGTGATGAACCTTTCTAAAGACAGATTTAAGTTTGCTTTTATTCTTACTGTTCTCGCTTTTTTTTCTCTTTTTCCAAATCTAAATCTATACGAGTTTAGAGGAGAGGAGTCTTTAAGGGTTATTGTTGCTTATGAAATGTCCCATGGTGGAAATCTGCTTCAACCTACATTTTTAGGAGATTTGTATTTTAATAAACCTCCTCTTTTTAACTGGTTTATTATTTTTTCTTCTTATATAATCCCCTGGTCTGAGCTAACAGCAAGAATTGTGACTATATTTTTTCTGTTTTTGACAGCTGTTCTTATATACACTTTTACATATAAGCTAACACAGAATAGACTCCGCTCTATTTTTGCTTCTCTTATATATGTGACATTCATTGATATTCTTTTCTGGTACGGATACTTAGCTGAGATAGATGTAACACTGGCTTTCTTTATCTTTCTTATGTTTTATTTGATGTTTTTTGGATACAGAGAAAACAAACCTCTTTTTCTTATTTTTTCGGGAATCGTTGCTGGAGTTTCCTTCTTGCTAAAAGGTTTCCCTGCTTATGTCTTCTTTGGACTTTCTTATATTTCTTTTGTTTTATTTTATAAAGAGTGGAAAAAAATATTCTCTCCATATATCTGGATAGCAGGCTTTATTGCTCTTTTTATTCCGTTTTTATGGATTTTAAATACAGCTGACCCTCAAAGATATGTGCAGACTCTGTTTTTTGAAAGTATTGTAAGGGCAGAAGGCTCAAAAGATATAGGAAAGTTTTTATCTCATCTTGTTTCTTATCCTCTTTTAAACATAAAGCAGCTTTTACCAGCAAGTTTGTTTGTTCTAACAGGTTTCTTCTTATATAGAAAAGAAAAAATCTTTATACCCTCTGAGATAAAGCTTCTGCTTTTTACAGCTTTTATAAACTATCTACCTTATCTTGTTTCTGCTGGAAGTAGAGGAAGATATGTCCTACCTCTTTTTCCTGTTATGGCTGTTGTTTTTTCTTATATCCTTTTTTCCTTTAACAGAGAAAAGATGCTAAAAATCTTTTTATACACAGCTGGATTTTTTATTTTTGTTCGTTTTCTATTTGGTTTTATAGGATTTCCTATTATGATGGAAAAAAAAGCTTCAAGGAAAAAGGCAGCCTATGATATTGCAAAAACTATAAATATAAAAGAAAAAATAGCTTTTGACTGTAGTCCTGAAAAATCTGTAGCTGTTTATCTTGATTTTATGAGAGGAGAGCCTCTAAAAAAATCAACATATACAAAAGACTGGAAATACCTTTTAACCTGTGAAAAAACAGATAAAGGAGTCCTTTTAAAAGAATACAATCTAAAGGGAAATATCCTCAGACTCTATAAAAGGAAGTAAATGGAAAAAGAAACTATAGTCTTTTTATACAGGCTTTTTAAAAAATACTGGCTTCTTATACTCCTTGCTCTTTTTGGCTCTATTTTAGAGTCTGGAGCTTTAGCTGGTGTTGCCTATATCATAAAAAATGTTATAGATGATGTTTTTATAGCAAAAGATTACCAAAGTCTTATTTTTGTTATTGCTGTTTTACTGATTCTTGCTACTGCTAAACAGATAGGTTTTTTTCTGAAAGATTTTATCTATCCCCTTGTTATATATAAAGGAGTAAAACAGCTAAGAGAAACCTTTTACAAAAAGCTTCTCAATAGTGAACCTTCTTTTATTCTAAGACAGCCAACAGGAGAAATAATAAGCCGTTTTACTAATGACCTTGAAAGATTTTCCCAGATAACATCAACAATTGGAACAAATGTAATAACTGAGACATTTACAGTTATTGGTATTATAGCTGTCCTTATATACAGAGACTGGAAGATGTTTCTTCTATTTCTTTTTGCTGTTCCTTTCTTGAGTGTTGCTCTTGGGTATTTTGGGGAAAAAAGAAAAAAATACTCAAAAAAGCTTCAAGAAAGCCTTGCAGAATATACCCAGCACCTAAACCAGATTATCTCCGGATTTGAGGTTGTAAAGCTATTCAGTAAAGAGATTTTTTACAGAATTTTTAAGAAAATAAATGAAAACCTTTTCCAAAGGGAGAAAAAGAATAGACTCTATGAGACTCTTTATCTTTCTTCTGTTGAGATAATAGCCTATACAGCAACAGCAGGGATTATTTTCTATGGTGGCTCAAGGATAATAAAAGGCGAAATAACCCCAGGAGATTTTTTCTCTTTTTTAGGTGGCGTTCTTATCCTTGTAAACTCTCTTCAGATACTTCAGAGGGGCATTGTAAATCTAAAAGGTCTTTCTCCTGTGATAGACAGAATAAAGTTTATTTTAGAACTTCCTCAAGAAAAAGACGAAGGGATTTCTTTTGAAGGACTGAAGAGAGAAATAAGATATGAACATGTTTCTTTAAAAATTGGAGAAAATCAGATTTTAAAAGATATAAACCTTTCTATAAAAAAAGGAGAAAAAATAGGTATTATCGGTCTTACAGGCTCAGGAAAATCCACCCTTGTAAAAATTCTTCCAGCTCTTGTTAAAGAGTATGAAGGAAAGGTTTATTTAGACGAACATGAGCTTAAAGAATATTCTGTTTCTTCTTTAAGAAAACATATAGGAATGATTTCTCAGGAAGTTTTTATATTTAACGATACCCTGAGAAACAACCTTCTTATAGCAAAACCTGATGCAACAGATGAAGAGCTAATAGAAGCCTTAAAAAAAGCAAAGGCAGACTTTGTTTTTAAACTAGAAAAAGGATTAGATACTGTTTTAGGAGAAAAAGGCTCTAGGCTTTCAGGTGGAGAAAGACAGAGAATAGCTATAGCAAGGATATTTCTAAAAAATCCAGATATTCTCATTATTGATGAAGGAACTTCTGCTTTAGACGTTGAAACAGAAGAATATGTTATGGATGAGATAAAAAAATATTTTAGTGATAGAACTATTTTGATGATAACCCATAGACTTCAAATTTTAGATATTGCGGACAGAATTATTGTTATGGAAAAAGGAAAAATTGTTGAAGAAGGAAGAAAGGAAGACCTTCTTCAGAAAAAGGGTGTTTTTAGTCGCTTTTATTCTCTTTCTCAAAAATGTTAAAAACCAAATGGTGTAGAAAAACCACCAAAGCCAAAGCCTTCTTCTTGCTGCTTTATAAGACCTTTTTGTTTACCATAAAACTCTATTTTCATAATGTCTTGTTCTACAGGGATTTCCTTAGGACATGAGAATGTGCAGTATTTACAGTGGACACAGCTTGTTATATGGTTTTTATCTGCTATGGCGATTCTTTCATCTTTAAGGGCATCATTTTTATCTTTCCAGAATCTATAAATTTTTACAAAGTTTATAGGTCCTCCAAACTTCTGGTCTGTTTGGAAAACAGGACACATAGAATAGCAAATACCACATAAAATACAGTCTGTCTCTTTATCGAACTCTTTTAGCTCCTCTGGATAAACAGGTTCAAAAGGTTCTTTAGGAACAAACCATGCCTTTGCTTCTTTCAGTTTATCTAAAAATTCCTTCTGGTCTACTACAAGGTCTTTTATAACAGGAAGATTTGAAGCAGGTTCAATAAAAAGCTCTCCATTTTGGAGAACATCTTTTACTTTTGTTTTACATGCAAGGTAGTGCTGCTCTCCTATTTTTACAGCACATGTTCCACATATTGCAGCTCTACACTGAACTCTAAAAGACAAGGAAGGGTCTTGATAGTCTTTTATATGCATCAAAACATCTAAAACTGTTGTTTTATCATCTATCTCTACTTCAAAAGAATCTATATACTCTTTCTCTCCATCAAATCTTTTGACTTTTACCGGAATTTTCATTTTCTTTCCCTTATGATTGTTATTGTTTAGATTTTATGCAGTCTATTTTAGTATTTTTATAGCTAAAATCATACTTGTTGTTTCTGCTTATCAGTAATGTTTGTTAATAACAATAAATTGGAGAAAAAATATGAAAAGGCTGGCACTTTTGATAATGGTTTTCTTTGTTGTTTCTTCTATATCTTTTGCTAAAGGTTTAAGAGCCTATCCATTTCAGCTAGAAGATGAAAATGGGAAGATTGTTAAACTTGAGGAGCTAAAAGGAAATGTTGTTTTTCTTATCTTCTGGGCAACAACTTGTAGTGCTTGTAGAAAAGAACTACTAGAAATAAGCCTACTGATAGAGAAATACAAAGACAAACCTGTTAAATTTTTTGCTATTGTGATAGATGAAAAAGATCCAGAAAAGATAAAAAAAATTAAAGATGAATGGGGTTTTTACATCCCTGTTCTCATTGGAGATAGCATTGTTAAATCAAAATATAGAATTATAGGGACGCCTATTATCTACATTCTTAGAAAAGACCTAACAATTGGTAAAATACTTTATGGAAGCCGTTCATTAGAAAAACTTGAAAAGTATATAAACAAATTTTTAGAGGAAAAAAGCCATGGTTGAGAATGTTTCTGTCTGGGCTGCATTTTTAGCAGGGGTTATAGCATTTTTATCTCCCTGTGTTCTTCCGATTATTCCTGGATATATAGCATATATATCAGGTGTAACAGTTAGCAGTGCATCAGAAGAGAAAAAATTTGACTGGAAAATCGTTTATACTGCTATTGCTTTTGTTATTGGATTTTCTATTGTTTTTACAGCTTTAGGGGCTGCTTCAACAGCAATAGGACAGCTTCTTCAAGAATATAAAGAGATTATCTCTAAAATCGCAGCTCTTCTTGTTATTCTTCTTGGTATTCACTTTACAGGTATTTTCCAGTCTGAAAAAGTAAAAACATGGCTTGCTGTTATTGCTGGAATATCTCTTGCTTTATATGGATATGGATACTTTACAACAAAAGAGATTTTTAATGACTTTTTCCTTCTTCTTGTTTTGACAGTTTTATTGTATGCATTTTATTATTCTGGAGCTTATAAAATCCTATATCAACAAAAAACAACAGAAGTAAAGAAAAAACCTCCTGGTATTATAGGCGCTTTTATTGTTGGAGTTGCTTTCGCTTTTGGGTGGACGCCATGTATTGGACCTATTTTAGGGGCTATTCTTCTTTATGCTTCCCAGCAGGAAACTGTTATGCAGGGGATTGTTTTGCTGTTTGCCTTTTCTATGGGGCTTGGTATTCCATTTATAATCACAGCTTTTGCTATAAATCAGTTCTTTAGATTCTTCAACTTTATGAGAAAATATTTCCTTGTAATAGAGATAATAGGAGGTATTCTTTTAATCCTTGTAGGACTTCTTATATTAACTGGAAGTATGGAGAAGATAACTTATTTCTTTATGTGAAGAAAAAATTTTAAGAGCTGACATAATAATGTAAAATAGTTTTACTGTTTTATTGTGGTTTTTGAAAAGAGAATAAGGAAAAAGCGAGCATTTTAGAAAATATGATTTATATCATATTTAATTTTTCCCAAAATTTTTGATAAAAGTGGACTAAAGTTCTTGTAAATTATTGATAAATAAAGAAAATTCAAATTATAAGATAATAACAAAGCGATATGGTTTGTGATGCATATAGAAAATTGGGAAATGCTTGAGCATCAAGCTTTAGAAGAAAATGAAAAGGTTTATTGCAAATTAATTGCATTTGCAAAATGCTCGCTGAACATATTAAATAAAAGCTCTTGCTCTTACCCGCCTTCTTGAGGGTATTGCGACCTTCTGAATGAAAGTGCTTTGTTTGAGTAAATTTCTATGAACTTGCTCTTACCCGCTTATGAAACTGGTCTAAATCCTTAACCAATTAAAGCTTTTATGTTGAACGTTTAATACTTTGATGTTTTGTAAACTTAATGTTTACCGTTAGTTTGGGCTTCATCCCAGTTTTTGAGGGTATTGCGACACACAGATTGAGCTATTAGAAGAGATGGATTTCTGATTTGCACTTACACGCTAGCTTGGGTTTTTTAGTTTTTGATAGGAAAAATTGATGTTTAAGATGTTCTAAAAAGTTAGCAGTAAGTTTTGGGTCTTGTTTTTAGAGCTTTTTTAAGAACTCTTCTAGCCTTTATTTTTTGAGGTTTTCTTCTTAATTCAAACTTTTCTTCAGAAACAAAAATATACTTTGGTATATAATACATAAGCCCTAAAACAGCTAATAAAACACTTACTCCTACATATTCACTTAAGCCAAAATGAGGAGCCTTAATAATAACTTCTCTTAAGATAGCAATAAGAGTAGTTTTTACAATCAAAGAAGTATCAACTCTTCTTTCTTTAAGATAAACTATCATAAGTCTAAATAACTCAGTGAGAATAAAAATATATAGAAACTTTGGAATTAAATCATAAAACTTTATGTGCTCTTTAAATAAAGAAGCTGCAATATCAAAAAGAGCAAATATACTAAGTATAAAAAGTAGAATTGTAAGAACAAAAATGATTATATCTTCTAAAAATTCTAAACTATTTCCTAATTTATTATGGACTTTGTAAGGTTCTAAAAGAAATTTTAATTTATCCTTCATTCTTAGCTTCTAGTTTTTAATCTTATTACTTTTAATCTTTGCCCTATAAATATCTTGTTAGATTTTAGATTGTTCATTTTCTTTAGTTGTTTAACAGTTATTCCATATCTTTTTGCTATTTTAATAAGACTATCACCTTCTCTTACAATATGATACACATATTTTCTTTTTATTTTCTTTCTTTTTTTCTTTAATAATTTTTTTAAGTATTTAACATTCATAGGAGATAATTTTTTAGGCTTAATAGCAACGATTTTATAAATTACTAGTTTTTGATTAGGGCGAATATACTTATTGATTTTATTCCATCTTTTTAAAGATTTTACAGATACATTAAATTTCTTAGCTATACTTATTAAAGTATCTCCGGGTTTTACTTTATAAATAAATCCTTTAGATGTATATATGATATCTTCTGTTAGGTCTATAACTCCATTTGTATAGTTTGGGTAAGCTTCTACAAAAGACGGTATCTTAATAACCATTCCAGCTTTTATTGCTTCTGGCTCTAATTTATTAATACTAAGAAGCTCACTTTTAGAAATTCCAAATTTTTCAGCAATAGACGCTGGAGTATCTCCTTTTTTTACAACATATTCTTTTAAAGCATAATAATTTACAGTTGAAATTTTTTCTAATGCTATTTCAACAGTTTCTTTATATCCCTTTGGAAGGTAAATATTATAAACTCCCGGGTATGGAGGAGTTTTTCCTTTCTTTAAATGGGGATTCATATCTTTTAAAGTTTTATAAGGAATACCTGTTATTTCAGAAAGTAAAGAAAGAGATAAAGGTTTTTTAACTTTTAAAATATCAAAATTAACAGTATCATAATCAAAATGCTCTTCTTTTAATAACTCTTTTACAATAGAAACAGTAGCAAGGAAATTAGGAACATAATTTCTTGTTTCTCTAGAAAGGTATTCGTCTATATCCCAAAAATCCTTTCCACCATACATTCTTATTCTTCTGATTATAGCTCCTTCTCCACTGTTATAAGAAGCAATAGCTAGCATCCAATCATCAAAAATAGAGTATAAATCTTTTAAATATCTAGCAGCAGCAATTGTTGATTTTTCTACATCATAACGTTCATCTATCCACTTATTTATTTGTAGGCCATAAGTTCTACCAGTTTGAGGCATAAACTGCCATAATCCAGCTGCACCTGCTGGAGATTTAGCTTTAACATTAAATTTGCTTTCAACAATAGGAAGAAAAATTAACTCATCAGGAATACCTTTTTCTTCAAATATTTTCTTTATTAAAGGAATATACTTTTTACCTCTATTTATATAGCGGGTTATATGCTTTAATCCTTTTTTTCTTAAAATTCTGATTCTTTCTTTTACTGCTGTTTTTTCAGCTATGTCCATATTGAGATTTAATCTAATTTTTGACTTTAATTTTTCTATTTCAGCAATTTCAGGAGAAGTATCTAATACAACTGATACGACAATGCCAATATCTTCTGGGTTGATATTTTCATGAAAGGAAGGGAAAAACTCTTCAGCTTGAGCTTTTATACTTAATAAACATACAAAAAGAAGTCCATATATATACATCTTTAAATTCCTCAACATGACCCTCTTAATACTTAGTATTAACTAGTAAATAAGAATTTTAATAATTTATATAAAATATATATTAACATAAACTTATAAGAGGATTCATCTCTTGTTTTTCTTTGTCTAAATCTTTGAAAATAAACATCTTAATAAATCTAACATTAATTAATAATTTTTAAATAAAAACACTTAATTTTCTTCTTTATTATTTAATATTTTAACGAAAATTATAAACTTCTTTTAAAATATTTATTAAAACTAACAACAAATCTTTTATAAATTAAGGAGAGGTTAATGATAAAAAGATATACTTTGGAAAGAATGGGAAAGGTTTGGTCTGAAGTTAATAAGTTTCAAAAATGGCTTGATGTTGAAATAGCTATTTGTAGAGCTTGGAATAAACTAGGAAAAATCCCTGATGATGCTTTAAAAGAAATAGAAGAAAAAACATATATAGATGAGTCTGTTGTAGAGAGAATTCATGAGCTAGATAAAATCTATAATCATGATGTTTTAGCTTTTGTTACGGCTATAGCTGAACAAGTTGGAGAAAATGGAAGATATATTCACTTAGGGGTAACTTCTTCTGATGTTATAGATACTGCTTTAGGTCTTTTAATGAGAGAAGCTCTTGATATTTTGATAAAAGATATAGAGGAGCTTTTGCCTATTTTAGAAGAAAATGCCTTTAAATATAAGGATACTGTTATGATGGGTAGAACCCATGGTGTTCATGCTGAGCCTATGGTTTTTGGTCTGAAGTTCGCCCTTTGGTATGAAGAGATGAAGAGAAACAAAGAAAGATTAGAACATGCAAAAGAAACTGTTTCTGTTGGAGCTATTTCTGGAGCTGTTGGGACATATTCAAATATAGACCCTTTAGTTGAAAAATATGCATTAGAGGAGCTAGGACTTAAGCCTGAGCCTGTTTCTAACCAGGTTGTTCAAAGGGATAGACATGCAGAGTTTATGACTGCTATGGCTATAACAGCTTCTTCACTGGAGAAAATAGCTGTTGAAATAAGACACTTACAAAGGACAGAAGTTTTAGAAGCTCAAGAGCCTTTTAAAAAGGGTCAAAGAGGTTCTTCTGCAATGCCTCACAAGAAAAATCCTATAACATGTGAAAGGATAACAGGGCTTGCAAGGGTTATTAGAGCGAATGCAATTCCTGCAATGGAAAATATTGCTTTATGGCATGAAAGGGATATTTCTCACTCTTCTGTAGAAAGGGTAATAATGCCTGATAGTGCTATTGCTTTAGATTATATTTTAGAACTTACTAAAAAGGTTCTTTCTGGGCTTGTTGTGTATCCTGAAAGAATGAAGAAAAATATGGATTTATCAAAGGGATTATACTTCTCATCAAAAGTTCTCGTTGCACTTGTTGAAAAAGGACTATCTAGAGATGAGGCTTATGATATTGTTCAAAGAAATGCTATGAAAGCATGGGATACTGAAGGACTTATGTTTAAAGATGCTTTACTTCAAGACCCTGAAGTTACTTCCAGACTTTCAAAGGAAGAATTGGATAAAATCTTTGATGTAAATGCATTTTTAAAAAATGTTCCCTATATCTATGAAAGGGTTTTTGGAAGATATTAAGTTTTTTTAAAAAGGGGCTTTTGCCCCTTTATTTTACTCTTCAATAACTTCAGTAATTAAAGCTCCTGAAGGACACTCTTCTGTGATTTCTAAAACTCTTTCTGCTAATTCCCCTTCTACAATAGCTCCATCTCCACCAATATCATCTCTAACTTTTGCTATTCCGTCTCCCCTGTCTTCATAAACTTCAGGAAGCTCATCATAACAAAGAGCACAAGCTGTGCAGAGGTCTTCATCAACAGAAACTCTAACTTTCATTTAAAATACCTCCCGTGTGTGGTTTATAACTTAATTTTAGGACAAAGTTTTAAATAAATCCATATGTTTGTGTTTATTAAATTCATTTTTTTATCAAGGAAAATCTATGTTGTTTTAACTCAAATATATTATAATAAAAGCTTTATTATTTTCTCTGGAGGAAATATGCTTCCAGAAAGTGTAAAAAAATATGTAGAGGAAGTTTTTCAAACTCTTATAGATCCTGTAAAAATCTTACTTAGAAAAAATGATTCAGACCTTTCAAAAAAGGCAGAAGAATTACTAAAAGAAATAGCATCTTTAAATGAAAAGGTGCAATTTCAAATATCTGAAAATCTTTCCTGTTTAGATTATCCTTGTATTTCCATACAAGGACTAGAAAAAGATTTTGGAATTAGATACATGGGTGTTCCAGAAGGTGGAGAGTTTAATGTTTTTATAGAAACTATTAAAATGGTTTCAAGAAATGAGTATCATTTGACAGAAAGAACTGTAGAGTTTGTTGAAGAGATTGACAAACCTGTTGATATAAAGGTTTTTGTAACAACTTCCTGTGGTTGGTGCCCCCCGGCTATTCAAAAAGCTTACAGCTTTGCTTTAGTTTCGGACTATATAACAGCAACTGCTATAGATTGTTATGCTTTTCCTGACCTTGCAATGAAATATAATGTAGCTGCTGTTCCTAAAATTGTTATAAATGATAAAGCAGAGATTATTGGTCCTAAAGACGAAAATGAGATTTTAGGACATATATTTTCTACTTTAGGATAAGGGGAAAGATTGAAAACACTGGCTGTTCTTGGTTCTACTGGTTCAATAGGAACCCAAACACTGGATATAGTAAGAAAGTATCCAGATAAACTAAAAGTAAAACTCCTTGCAGCTTCAAAAATATCAAAAACTCTTTTAAAGCAGATTGAAGAGTTTAAGCCTGAATATGTTTACACTGTAGAAAAAGTTGACATAAAAGGTGTAAGAAATCTTTATGGAGAAGAAGGACTTATTCAGCTTTCAAAACTTGATATAGACCTTTTTATAAATGGTATTGCAGGAATTGCAGGGATAAAACCTACTTATCTTTTGTTAAAAGAAAACAAAAAGCTTATAACTGCAAATAAAGAAGCAATTATATGTCTTGGGGAGATTTTAAAGGAAAAATACTCATCAATCTTTCCTATAGACAGTGAGCATTCTGCTATATTTCAGTGTCTTTTAACGGGTAGAAAAAAAGATGTAGAAAGAATTGTTTTGACAGCTTCAGGTGGTCCTTTTAGAGAAAAACCTCTTGAAGAATTTGAACATATAACTGTTGAAGAAGCTCTAAATCATCCAAAATGGAAGATGGGAAAAAAAGTAACAATAGACAGTGCAACTCTTATGAATAAGGGGCTTGAGGTTATAGAAGCTCATTATCTTTTTGACCTGCCTTATGAAAAAATAGATGTTGTGATACATCCTGACAGCATAATCCATGGAATAGTAGAGTTTGTTGATGGAAGTATGACAGCAAATCTATCATACCCAGATATGAGAATTCCTATAGCTTATGCTATTTCTTACCCAGAAAGATGGGATATAGAAGCTAAAAAGCTCTGTTTATGGGAAATAAAAAACTTAAGTTTTTATAAACCTGATTACAAAAAGTTTCCTCTTTTAAAAATAGCTAAAGAAGCAGGGAAAAAAGGAAGCTTTTATCCTACAGTGCTGACAGTAGCAGATGAGCTTGCTGTTAATGAGTTTTTAAAAGGACATATAAAATTCACAGAAATACCTGTATTAGTAGAGAAAGTTTTAGAAGTTGCAAACTTTCAAAAACCACAAACATTAGAAGATATTATGTTTATCATAACGGAAACAGAAAAAGTTTTTAAAGATATAATTCTCAAAGTTTTAAATTAAACAACTATTCGGAGGGAAAAGACTTGCTCAGTTTAATAGCTTTTTTAATAATGATTGGTATTCTTGTAACGATTCATGAATTTGGACACTTTTTATTTGCAAGGCTTTTTGGAGTAAAAGTAGAGGTTTTCTCTATAGGTTTTGGGCCTCCCATATTCCAGTGGAAAGGAAAAGAGACCGTTTACCAGATAGCTCTTATTCCCCTTGGTGGATATGTAAAAATGTATGGTGAAGACTCTATGACCGAACCTATTCAAGGGGAAAGTGAAAAGAATGTTTTAAATGACCCTCGCTCTTTTGCAGCTAAACCAAGATGGCAAAAAATACTGATAGCTTTAGCAGGTCCTTTATTTAATATAATTCTTGCTATTATTCTTTTTGCTGCTGCATATATGATAGGAATTCAGCAACCAAAATATCTAAATGAGCCTGTTGTTGTAGGATATGTAGAAAAAAATTCTTATGCAGAAAAAGCTGGTTTACAACCCTTTGATAAAATTGTGGCAATAGATGGTGAACCAGTAAAAAATTGGAAAGAATTTACTATAAAACTTGGAATGAAAGCTGGAAAAACAGTAGTTTTAGATGTTATTAGAAATGGGAAAAAAATATCTATAACGGTAAAAGTTCCAGAAAATATAACAAAAGAACATTTAGGAATATCTCCTCTGATTCCAGCTAAAATAGGAAAAGTTTTACCAGATTCCCCTGCAGCAAAAGCAGGCTTAAAACCAGGAGATGAAATTATAGCTTTAAATGGAAAACCTGTTCGTTCATGGTTTGAACTTGTAGATATGCTTTCAAATTTAAAAAGTGATAAAGAGATAACTCTTCTTGTAAAAAGAGATGGAAAAGTATTTTCTGTCAAAGTCAAACCTAAATATGACCCAAAATTAAAGAAATATGTTATTGGTATAGCTCCTATGATGGAGACTATAACTGTAAAGTATGGATTTATAGAAGCTTTTGAAAAGGCTTTAGAGAAAACAAAAGAGTTAACAATTGCTCTATATCAGGTAATAAAAGGACTAATAACAGGAGAGGTTTCTATTAAAACCCTTGGAGGGCCTATAGCTATAGCTCAATTTTCAGGACAAGCCTTAGAAGCTGGACTTGCAGCTTATTTATTTTCTATGGCTTTTCTTTCTCTCCAACTTGGATATTTAAATCTTTTACCTATACCTGTATTAGACGGAGGTCTTATTTTAATTCTTTTAATTGAAAGTATTATAAGAAGACCTCTTCCAGAAAAAGCAAAAGAATATCTTGCATATATAGGTTTTGCTATTTTAGGGACTCTGATGATATTTGTCATTTTTAATGATATTATGAGAATCTTACAATAGAAAATATATTTCTATATATTAGCTTAGGAGAAATAGATGGCAACAAGAGTAGGGATTATTGTCTTAAGTGGGACCTTAGATAGAGTTATGCCAGCTTTTATGCTTGCAACAACTGCTGCTGCAATGGGAATGGAAGTAGGAATGTTTTTTAGTTTTTATGGAATAAATGTTGTTCATAAAGAAAAATATAAAAATTTAAAAGTTTCTCCTGTAGGAAACCCTGCTATGCCTATGCCTTTTCCTGTTCCTCAAATTTTAACAATAATGCCAGGGATGGTTGATTTTGCTACAAACATGATGAAAAAGATGATGGAGAAAAATAAAGTTCCTTCAATAGAAGATTTAATAAAACAGGCTCTAGACCTTGGGGTTAAAATGTATCCTTGTAAAACAGCAATGCAGCTATTTGGATATGAAACAAAAGATTTAATAGATGGCTTAGAAAAACCTGCTGGAGCTGCAACATTTTTAAACTTTGTAAACGCAGGAGAAAAATCTATAGTTATGAATTTCTAAAGTTTATTTTAAAAGGGGCTAAAGCCCTTTTTTTCTATTCTGATTTTAAATTTAGAATTAAAACAACTTTTGCACAGAAAATACTTTGTTTTAACATTTCCAAACTATGAGGTAAAAACAAGTTTTAATGACTTTTTATTAGATTATTTAGTGAAGAACAAAGAAGAGAAAACAAAGTTAGAATTAACATTAACAGAAATTTTATTAAAAGGTCAGTTAGAGGAATTAAAAGAAGTGCTTAAAAGTTTATATGCAACAGTGCCATATCATTTGTTTGTGAGGAAAGATATAAGAGAGGGAGAGAATTATTATGCAGTAGGGATAGAGATAGACAAAGAAAATAAAACTGTTAAAAATGTCCTCTGGGAAAAAATCAAGTAATACTTAAGCTATAAACATAGACCCTACCTCTAAGTTAAAATATATAGTTAAAAATTTTTCACGAGGTAGGTTTATGCCAAAAAGAACAGATATCCATAGAATACTTCTCATTGGTTCAGGTCCCATTGTTATAGGGCAGGCAGCAGAGTTTGATTATTCAGGAACACAGGGAGTTAAAGCTTTAAAAGAAGAAGGATATGAAGTTATTTTAGTAAATTCAAATCCAGCAACAATAATGACAGACCCAGAGATTGCAGACAAAACATATATAGAGCCTCTTTTAACACCAGTAATAGAAAAAATCATAGAAAAAGAAAGACCTGATGCACTTCTTCCAACCCTTGGAGGACAAACAGCCTTAAATCTTGCTGTAGATTTATATGAGAAAGGGATATTAGACAAATACGGCGTTAAGATGATAGGAGCGAACTATGAGGCAATAAAGAAAGCAGAAGACAGAGAACTTTTCAAAGAGGCAATGGAAAGAATAGGTCTTCAAATGCCAAAAAGTGCTGTTGTGAAATCCTTAGCTGAAGCTGAGGAAGTTATAGACTGGATAGGATTCCCAGTGATTATAAGACCTTCTTTTACCCTTGGAGGAACAGGAGGTTCCATAGCATACAATAGAGATGAATTTTTACCTAAAGTAAAAGCAGGTCTTGAAGCTTCCCCTGTCCATGAAGTCCTTTTAGAAGAGTCTGTTCTTGGATGGAAAGAGTTTGAAATGGAAGTGATGAGAGATAAAAATGATAACTGCGTGATTATTTGTTCTATAGAAAACCTTGACCCGATGGGAGTTCATACAGGAGACAGTATCACAATAGCACCAGCTATGACACTAACAGATAAAGAGTATCAGATTCTCAGGGATTACACGATAGCAGTAATAAGAGAAATTGGAGTAGAAACAGGAGGTTCTAACGTTCAGTTTTCCCAGAATCCTGAAACAGGACAGTTTTATGTAATTGAGATGAATCCAAGAGTTTCCCGTTCTTCAGCTTTAGCTTCAAAAGCAACAGGATTTCCAATAGCAAAAATAGCTGCCAAACTTGCTGTAGGGTATACTTTAGATGAACTTCCAAACGACATAACAAAAGAAACCCCAGCCTCTTTTGAACCAACAATAGATTACATAGTAACAAAAATACCAAGATTTGATTTTGCCAAATTCCCAGAAGCAGACCCAACCCTTACAACTATGATGAAATCTGTTGGGGAAGTAATGGCAATAGGAAGAACCTTTAAAGAAAGCTTCCAAAAAGCTTTAAGAAGTTTAGAGCTAGGAAGATATGGCTTTTATATAGGACTTGAAAAAGAAGATGAAGAAACAATAAGGCAAAAAATCATTACTCCAAATGCAGATAGAGTTTGGTATATTGCAGAAGCTTTTAGAAGAGGATACACAGTGGAAGATGTTCATAACCTTTCCCATATAGATAAATGGTTTTTACACCAGATAAAAGAGATTATAGACTTTGAAAAAGAACTATCTACAAAAACTCTTGCTACAGTCACAGATGAAGAGCTTGAAAAGGCTAAACAGTGGGGCTTTTCAGACAAAGAACTGGCAAGGCTCTTAAAAACAACAGAAGATAAAATAAGAGAAAGAAGAATGCAGGTTTCATATAAAGTTGTTGATACCTGTGCAGCAGAGTTTAGAGCATATACACCGTATTATTACTCATCTTATGAAAAACCATTTGGAAAAGTAGAAGAAGATGGACATATTATTGAAATATATGATTCAGAAAATAAGGAGAAGTAAATTGAGATATATATTTGCCTTTGTAGGGAGCTTAATTTTTGCTTCCTATTCATTTTCCTTTCCTTCCCACGGACAACCTTCCCCTTTAGTCCCAGTTAAACCGCAGGTTCAAGGATGTATAGGAGACTGTGCTTCCTGCCATCAGATAACAAAAGAAGAAGCTAAAGAAATATTAAGTAAAAAATTTGATGTAAAAGAAATTCTCAGTATCTATATAAACAACGGCTTTTTTGAAATTATTTATAAAAACTCAAAAGGAAAAGAAGAAAAAATAAATCTCTTTTTTGGCAAAGATATGGCAACAAAAGAAATTATCTTTCTTGATGAATAGGAGAAAAAAATGGAAGAAAGATTTCCCCAATTTCCAAAAAGAACCTCTAAAAAAATAAAAGCAATAATTCCTGCCATTGTATCAATAGGAATTATTGCTCTCTTTTTTGCTCTTACATCTTTTAGAGTTATTCCCAGTGGATATGTAGGAGTAAAACTTACTCTTGGAAAAGCTGATATGGAAGAACTAAAACCAGGTCTTCACATAATAGTGCCAGCTATTCAAGATATTGTTGAAATGTCTGTTAGAACTCAATCTTATGATTTAAGAGGTGCAAACTCTATAAACTCTTTATCAAAAGATGGTCTTACTATTAACACAGAGCTGACTGTTTTATACAAAATAATGCCCGATAAAGCAGCAGAGATTTTCGTTGAATACGGAACAGACTATGAAAATAAAATAATAAAGCCTGTTATAAGGGCTGCAGTTAGAGATGTTATTGCAACATTAGACAGTTCTCAGGTTTATCAAGAAAGAGAGCTTATTCAGAAAAAACTTATGGAAAGGGTTTCAAAAGAGCTTGCTAAAAGGTATATCATTTTAGATGAAATTCTCATAAGAGATATAAAACTTCCTAAAAGAGTTGTAGAGGCTATTGAGCAGAAAAGAAGAGCATATGAAGAGATGCAAAAAATGAAATTTATAGTTGAAAAAGAAAAACTAGAAGCTGAGAGAAAAAGAGTAGAAGCAAAAGGAATAGCAGATGCAAATAAAATAATAGCCGGCTCTCTAACAAAAGAATATCTTCAATGGAAATTTATAGAAAACATAGAAGCTTATGCAAAAGGAGATAATAATACTGTTATTCTCATTCCTTACGACCAAGAAATGACACCAATAATAAATATTCCTAATAATAAATAAACTTAAATTTTTCTAATAAAAATTTTATTTTGCTGGTGAATTTTAGTTTGCTAAATTTTTTTTCTTAAATGATAATAAATTCATAAATTTAAAATCTTTAGGAGGTATAGATGGAAAAAGTAGCAGTAGTTACCTTAGAAGAAAATGGGCACTTCATAGGAGAAGTAAATGGAAATAAATGTGATTTAACAGCAACAGGTATGAGAGCTGTAGACCTTATGCTTGTGTCTATTGGGTATTGCTTTGGCCTAACAGTAGAAGCTTATGTAAATCATAAAGGATATAAAATCGAAAATCTAAAAATAAATGTAGTAGGAAGAAAGCATGAAAAAGAAAATAGATACGACTATATAAGAATAGAAGTTTCTTTTGATTCAGACCTTACTCCTGAGCAAATAGAAAGAGTCATGGTCATAGGAAAAAGAGGTTGCACTGTAAGTAATACAATGCTAAAGCCACCAGAGATTGAAACTGTATTTGTAAAATAAATTGAGGTAAGCTGTTATGGAGGCACAGACTTTTTTCCTTGGTGTTATTGCTATATGTATGGTTATCATAACTATTGGAATGATAGGCATAAGTATTGCTATGTTTAGTATTTTAAAAGTTTTAGCTCAATTACTTTATAGAGTTAATGTAGATTATCAGGCTCTTTCTCCAAAAATCCACCGTATTGTAGATAATCTTGAATACAGCACATCACTTATAGGTTTTGTTAATATGTTTAGAAAAAGAAAAAGATAAATTGGGAGGAGGTTATGAGAAGAGGTCTTTTAGGTTTTTTAATTGGCTTTATAGCAGGAATTATAAGCTCCTATATTTTTTATAAAAATAAAAAACAAATTTTAGAAAAACTTTCTGCCCTTGAAAAGCAGATTAAAAACCTTGAGGTAAAAAATAGTATAAGAAAGAGTGCAACAGAGATAGTATCTTCTTTAAAAAAGTTTACTGAAGAAATAGAAGAAGTGACAGATAAAGAAAAGGAGATATTATTAAATAAAGTGGAAGAAAAAATAAGAAAATTAGAAGAGATTATAAAATAAAGGAGGGCATAATATAATGAAAAGATTTTTTACGCTCCTTGTAGGAGTTGCTACAGGAGCTTTAGCTACTTATCTTCTAACTCAGAGAAAAGAGGAAATTTTAAAAAAAATTAATGAAATTCAATGTCTACTAAGTGAAATAGAATTAAAAGATAAAATACAATCAAGTTTGAACGATATAATTTTAAAAGTGAAAAATCTTGTAAAATCTGAAGAAGAAATGACTATTGAAGAAAAAGAAAAACTTCTTGCTGAGATAGAGGAGAAACTTGAAAAATTAGAGGAAAGTATCAAAAGATAAGTTTGAATGCTTTAAGAAAACTCTCCCCTTATAGAATTCTAAAACTTAATCCTCAAAAAGGTTTTTTATATAATTTTTTTGCTTCTTTTTATAGAGCAGTTTTAGACTATATAACAAAAGGATATGGATATCATTCTGCTTCTATATCTTATTTTATATTAATGTCATTTTTTCCTCTTTTATTTGTTCTTACAGTTATTCTTTCTTATATTGCTGATATAAAAATGGATATTATAATTGATGTATTAAATAGATTTTTCCCTTCTATTACAAAAACTTTCGTTGATTTTTTAGTTTCCCTTTCTAAAAAAAGGGCTGTTTTTGGATTTTTAGGAGTTTTTGTTTCTTTTTATTTTGCATCAGGTATTTTTTCTTCTATTCATACAGCTCTTGTTCATGTTTTTGAAGGTAGAAACGTAGGAATTCAAAAAACAGCTTTAGTCTATATCTTAGGAATTCCTATTTTTACTGTAGCTCTAATATTCATTTATTTATTAGGAGTTGTTTTATCTTTCATTGTTGAAGGATTTATGCATACAAAATTGTGGAAACTGTTTTTTGAATATCTTTCTAAAATAGGACTTCATGATATAGTAATGTTTTTTGTAAATATAACAAATATCATTCAATTTATCACTTATTTTATTATCATTTTCCTTATTTATCGTTTCTTAGCTCCTCTTAAAGTAGTAAATTTAAAAAATATTTTCTGGATAACTATATTAATATCAATATTTTTATTTTTTTTAAAATCTGCTTTTAATTCTTATGTATCTTTTGCATCTAAAGCTAACCCTATTTATGGGTCACTAAGTGGAATTTTTGCTTTTTTAGCTTGGCTTTATATCAGCTTTGGTTTTATTCTTGTTGGAGCAAGAGTTTTATTTTACATGGAAAGTGTAGATATTTTAAAAGAAAGAATCAAATATCTAAAAAATTCTTTTAAAGAAAACTTTTAATGTAAAATTTATAAATTTCCGATTATTTTTCTAATTTTCTACAGTCTTATAAAACAGCTTTTTAGTATATATTTAGGAGGTTAATATGGATTTTAAACCCTATGCTAAAAGCATAGAGGAAGTTTTACAGTATTTACATACATCATTAGAAGGTCTTTCATGGAGTGAAGCAAAAAAAAGACTAGAGCTATTTGGAAAAAATGAAATAGATAATGAAGAAGAAAGTAATATTTTTATACTTATTCGTCAATTTAGTAATCCTTTAGTTTATATTCTTATTTTTGCCGCTTTTATAACTTTTCTTATGGGAGATTATCTAGATACAGGTATAATTACAGGAATTATTCTGATAAATGGATTTCTAGGCTTTTATCAAGAAGTAAAAGCAAAAGCCTCTATTGAGTCTTTAAAAAAATTAACAGAAACAAAAGCAACAGTTATAAGAGGAGGATATGAAGCCAAAATTCCTGTATCTGATATTGTTCCGGGAGATATAGTTATTGTTTATGAAGGAGATATAGTCCCTGCTGATATGAGACTTATAGAAGCTACTGGACTTATGGTAGATGAATCTGCTTTAACTGGTGAAAGTATACCTGTAGAAAAGGAAGCAGATATAATCCTTCCTGAGGATACGCCTCTTTATGAAAGAAAAAACATTTTATTTAAAGGGACTGTAGTTGTAAGAGGTAAAGGGAAAGGAGTTGTTTATGCAACAGGAAAGGATACAGAAATAGGAAAAATTGCAGAAAAAATAAAAGAGCGTTCTCCTGATACTCCTCTTCAAAAAGCTATTAAAGAATTTTCTAAAAAATGGGTTTTTTTAATAATAGGTATTCTTTTTTTTATATTTTTAATAGGTCTTTTTCAAGGTAGAGATTTTTACACTCTTTTTCTCCTAATAGTTTCAGAGCTTGTATCTTCTGTCCCTGAAGGCCTTCCATTAGTTGTTACGTTTATTCTTGTTATTGGAGCTTTGTATTTAGCTAAAAGAAAGACTCTTGTTAAATATCTTCCTTCTGTTGAAACGCTAGGCAGTGCTACCTATATCGTTTCAGATAAAACAGGCACTATAACAGAAGGAAAATTAAAAGTAAAGGATTATTTTTCTACTGAGAAATTAAAGCTCTTACTGGGAGCTGCTTTGTGTAATGATGCTGAAGAAGATAAAGGAGACCCCTTAGATAAAGCTCTTCTTTTATGGCTTGATGGTCTTGGTTTTGATTGGAAGAAGGTAAGAAAAGAATATCCACGGATATGGGAATACCCTTTTGATACAAAACTTCGACTTATGGCTACAGTAAATAATATTTATGGAAAAAAATTTCTTTTTGTAAAAGGGGCTTTTGAAACTCTTTCTATGATGGCTGAAAATGATATTTCTGAATTTAAAATAAGACATGATAATATGGCCAAAAAGGGTTTAAAAGTTATTGCTATTGGATATGCAGAAATTGAAGAAATTCCTCAATCTATTTTAGATGTAAAAATAAAACTAGTTGGTCTTGTAGGTTTTTTAGACCCTCCAAAGAAAGGAGTAAAAGAGGCTATAGAAACAGCAAAAAAAGCTGGTATAAAAGTAATGATGATAACAGGAGATAGCTTACCAACAGCTATAGCCATAGCTAAGGAAGTAGGAATTTATTCTTCAGAAGATATTGTTTTAAAAGGAGAACATTTAAATAAATATACTGATGAAGAGCTTTATGGTGTTTTAAGAAGAGTTTCCGTTGTAGCAAGAGCTACTCCAGAAGATAAATACAGAGTAGTTAAAGTGCTTCAACAAAATGGAGAAATTGTAGCTGTTACTGGTGATGGTGTTAATGATGTGCCAGCTTTAAAAGTAGCCGACTTAGGTATTGCTATGGGTTCAGGAACAGATGCAGCCAAAGAAGTTGCAAAGATGGTTATAACTGATAACAATTTAAAAGTAATAGTTGATGCAATAAGATATGGTAGAAATGTAATTTTAAACCTTAGAAAAACTATTTATTATCTAATGTCTTGTAGTTTGGGAGAAATAGGACTTTTATCTTCTGCATTTTTGATGAATTTACCTTTACCTCTGCATCCTATACAAATTTTATGGATAAATTTAGTTACGGAAGGAGTTCAAGATAAAACATTTGCTTTTAATAAAGAAGAAAAAGACTTAATGAAAGAAAAACCGAAAAGACCTGAGAAAGCTTTTTTTGATAAAAAGCAACTTAGAGATATTTTGTTTGCTGGTTTTGTTATGACTGTTTTAATTTTAGGTGTTTTTATTTATTTTCTGAATAAAACAAATTTACAGCATGCTGTTTCTATGGCTTTTACCTCTTTGATAGTATCTCAATGGTTTAATGGTTTTCAGGCAATTATAACTCAACCTTTTTTTCTTAATATTAAAAAAAGTTTATCTATAAATCCTTATATGTTTATAGGTGCTGCTTTTGGCTTTTTACTTCAGCTTATTATTACGTATGTATTTCCTAATTGGTTTCACATGGTTTCTCTTTCTTTAACTGATTGGTTTGTTGTTTTTAGTGTTGGTATGGGATTTTTTCTGATTATAGAATTTAAAAAGTGGGTTGAATTTTTGCAATTTAAGAAAAATGTGTTAAGATAGTTTACAGTTATAGGATAGTTGGCATAAGAAAAGGGTTTATTGGAAAGAGAATAAGGTAAGCTGAAAGGGTAAATTAATCGATAATGATTACTATTAATGAGTTGCATTTTGAATAGAAAATATATTTCTGTGTGAATTGGCTTAAATCAAAGATTAGCGGGAATATAATAGAAAATATAATCGCATTACTGGAGGTTCGATGCAAAAAACCCCTTTCAGCAAGGAGTCAGTTATAACTAACAAACCAGCGCTAATGCGCTTCATTCCTTGCTAATTTGCTTATTTTTTTATCTAGTCAAATTGATGGGTTTTATCTGAACCGTGTGGGATAGAAAGCTCGAAGTTTT
>JAADDV010000017.1 GCA_013153795.1 Aquificota bacterium
AAAATTTCTTCTAGATTTACCTCTTCAACTGGTTTAAAAATAATATCTTCACTGAACCATCTAACCTTTTTTTGAAGAGAATAGAAGGCTTTTTCATCATCTACTAAAACATAGGCAAGTCCTTTTGTAAGCCCTCCTGCATAAAGTCTTGACGTTCTTCCTGAAGCCTGTATATACCCGGTGACATCTGCTGTTGTAAGGATAAATGTATCCCCTTCTTTTCTTAAAGTGATTTCCGGAGAGTTTTGAACTGCTTCAAAAACTTCTTTTCTTTCTATTATAGATTTTACATATTCTTGAATATGTTTCATTTCCTCTAGTTTTTCTTTGTCTAGCTTATCTATAGGGATAAAAGCATAGATTTTGAGAAAGTTTATGTATTCATAAAGCTGCTTTATTTCTAAAGGGTCTAAAAGTTTTTTTCTTGCAAGGAAAGGAACAAGAGAAAGCATAAAATAATACAGGTGAACAAACTCTTCCTCGAATCTTATATTAAACTGAAGTTTTGGAACGCCAACAAAAACAGCGTATCTGATAACATCAGGTAAGTCTATCCCCCTTGCAAGAGGGTTTCTATAGCTGGCAAAACCTACAGCAACCTGTATTTTTCCTTCTCTATATTCATCAAGTCTGTCCATCAGCTCTTCATATGAAACGGCAGAAATGCCGTTTTCATTAAGAAACTTTACATACTGGTGGAGAGTTTCCCTTGTTTCTGAAGAAGATAGAAAGGCAAGTCCACCTTTTCCAAGTCTTTTTAAAACTTCTACACTTTTTTCCCAAACTTTTTCTGGCTTTTCATATACATCTTCTATATTTCTCAGGGTAAGGGAAGGTCTTCCTACTTCAAATCCTAAAAGCTCTCTAAAGAGATTTACCCTTTTTGAACGAGGATTTGAGGTAGCTGATGAAACAATAAGAACTCCTTTTCTTTTTTCTGCTATTTTTTGAATTTTTGCCTGCCATCTTTGATAAAGCTCTAAATCTTCTTCAGAAGGTTGTCCTTTTTTAAAAAGATTTTGTTTAAAGGTTATAAATTTTAAGGTGTAATCTATATCTTCCTGGGAAAAACCAAGAAGCATTAATACTTTATCTATATTTTTTGCGGTTTTTAAAATACTATCAACATCATCAACAAAAACAAGTCCGTAAACTCCTTTTGGGATAATATCTATATTTTTGTATAAAAACATAGTAGTTGTAAGAAGAATTTTAAAATCTCCGTTTTTTATTCTTTCTTTATACTCTTCCTGTTTTTTCTTTGATTTTGCGAATTTTGACGTATACGCAAGAATATCCTCTTCAGAAACACCAAAGGAAACAAGTTTCTCATAAGCTTGATTAACAAGCATCTGTGTAGGAAAAAGTAGATAAACTTTTTTATTTTCTTTTTCTACCAAATATCTGGATAATACTAAACCAAAAGTTGTTTTTCCAATTCCTGTAGGTGCTAAAAGAGCATAAGATATATTTAGAAAAAATCTTATAGCCCACGTCTCCTGAATAGACCATAAATCATTTTTTATTATTTTTTTAAAAAACTTTTTAAAATCTTTAACTTTTTCCCAGAGATTACATATATCTACAAACTTACCATATCCAATAAAATCACATATTTCTTCTCTCGGGACTTCATCAGGTAAGCATTGCTCACAAACTAAGCCTTTAGCCAATCTTTCTGATGTTATATCTCCTCCACAGTTTGGACACATCTTCTTATATATAAGAGGCACTATTTCCTTAGGCATAAAAATCTCCTTAGTAAAGTTTTTTATATAAAACTTATAAAATATAAAAATTCTTGAAATATTTCTATTCTTGACCGATAACAATCCTAAAATTTAAGAGAGGTAGGACCTATGTCCCTTTTTACATCCCTTTCTATAGCAAATCAAGCTTTACTTGCAAACAAAGATGCAATAAATGTTGTAAATAAAAATCTTTCTAATGCTTTTACTGAAGGATATAAAAGAAGAAATCCTATTATGACAAACTTTCCAACAGGAGATATAGCTTTAGATAAAATAGAAAGAGCTTATGACCAAAGACTTTTTAATAGATTTATTTTAGTTCAAAATGAGGCCTCAGGTCTTGAAAATTACAAAGATGTTTTAGAAGAAGTAGAAAGTATCTTTAATGATATAGAAGGAACAGGTTTTTCAAATGAAATAGACCAGTTTTTTAAAGCTTTAAATGATGTTGCAGCAAATCCTGATGATTTAGTAGCAAGGGATTCAGTATTATCAGCAGCTCAACAACTAGTTGGGAGAATAAGAAATAGTTATGAGGCTCTTCAATCTACAAAAGACAGACTTAATGAAACAATAAAAAGAAACACAGATAGAATAAATGATATTTTAAAAAATCTTGCTGAAATAAATAAAGATATTGCTACTTCAAAGTTTAATGATGAAAGAAAAAATACTTATATGGATGAGAGAGATAGACTTATAAATGAGCTTTCTAAATATATAGATATAAAACTAGCTTTTAATGACAACGATACAATCAATATAACAACAGTTAAAGGGATTCCTCTTGTAAGTAGTGATAAAGCTGAAAAAGTTATCTTTCAAAGAGATGAAAATAATAATCCTGTCATAAAGGTAAGAGGTCTAGATATCACCACTCTTTTAAAAAACGGAAAAATAGGAGGCTATATTCAGGCAGTAGACTTTATAAACCAAACAGTAAATAATTTAAATGATTTTACTACTATTTTTGCTCTTACTGTAAACAAAGTCCATTCTCAAGGGTATAATCTAAATGGAGACACAAATATAAACTTTTTTACTATTGATTCATCTAGTAGTAAAACAAATTTAGATGCTTCTAATATTGTTTTAGCTATACAAAAACCAGAAGAATTAGCAGCTGCGACAGACCCAACAGTTTTAAATGGTGATAATTTGAATGTAAAAAAACTTATCTCTTTGAAAAATAATATTACAGATATTCTCTCTTCTACAGAAGAAACTTCTCTTGTTTCAGAAAGACTTATATTCAATGGTATTGAATTTGCTCTTTCTTCATCTAGAAGCTACAGCTTAATAAAAGAAAAATCTTTTCAAGAATTTTATAATAAAGAAATTATTTCTAAGGTTGGTTTTGAAATAGAAGATACACGAAATAAATTTAATCATGTTAATATTAATCTAGAAGTTTTAGATAAGAAAATAAAAGAGTTTTCGGCTGTTAACATAGATGAGGAGCTTATTAATCTAACCAAATTACAAAAAGCATACGAAGCAGCTGCTAAAGTAATTACGATTACTGATGAGCTTATGGAAACCTTGCTAAAGATGGTATAGCAAGGTTTAGCTCTTTTTAAACTTTTCAGTTATTAATCTAAAAAATAAAAATTTAACTGCGATAATAATTATTAACAAAATAAAAAAATTAATAAAAGTGGTGAAGCCATGAGGATACCAGATATTACATTTTTTGACACATTTATTAAACATGACAGAATAAGAGAAAGTGAAATTGACAGATTTACCAGAGAATTAGCTTCTGGTAAAAAAATTTTAGCTCCCTCTGATAATACTCTGGATACTGTTCGTTCTCTTCGACTTGAAAGATTAAGTGAAGAAATAGAAACCTTTAACAGAAACATTACAACTGTCAGAAATGTTTTAGATATTGCTGAAAGCACTCTTGGAAATATTGTTGATGCAGCTCAGGAAGTTAGACCAGAAATAATAAGAATGCTTAATCTAGGTGTTTTAGACAAAGAAGATGCAGAAATTTTAAGAGATTTTTTCCAAAGTATGAGAGATTATATTTTACAAACAGCAAATGTTAAAGTAGGAGACAGTTCTTTATTTGCAGGAGTTAGGTCTCAAGTTGATGCTTTTGATGAAAATGGGGTATATCAAGGATTAGAACAGGAAACAACAATACCTGTTGCAAACGGTGTTGAACTAAATACAAATTTTAACGGTAAGGAGTATATCGGGGTGAATGAAAAAACAGGAAAAGCTATTATCATAGAAGCTTTAGATAAAATAATAGAGCTTATAGATAGTGGAGATATTTCCCAGATAAATGACCCTCTTTTAGATGTAAAAGTGAATGGAAAAGATTATGGGAAAATATCTATTCTCGAAGCTTTCGATATTGGTTTAGATACTATTTCCCAGCATAGGTCTATGATAGGAGAGCAAATAGTTGTAGCAGATAATTTAAAAATGCAACATGATACTTTAAAAATAAATTTTCAAGAATTAAAATCTTCTTTGGAAGATGCAGATTATGCTGATGTTATTACAAAATTAGAGCAAGCAAAAACCGCTTATCAGGCGCTTCTTACCTCTATTTCCCAAAATAAAGATTTAAGTTTATTAAATTATCTTTAATAATGGGATAATAAAATAGATGGGAAATTTTTCCCATCTATTTATTTCCTTTTTCTTATAGAATTTCAGTATATAATCTATAAGAAAAAGGAGAGTTTATGAAAGAAAATTTTTTTGTGAAGTCTCATGGTCTTGGAAATGATTATATTGTTTTAGATAAGGATTTATTAACATTCTCTTTAAATGAGAGAGCTATAAAAACAATATGTGATATTCATTATGGAATAGGGTCAGATGGTATTCTTTTAAAAGTCCCTTCTAAAAAAGCAGATTTTGGTTTAAGGATTTTTAATCCTGATGGGTCAGAAGCAGAAAAAAGTGGAAATGGGTTAAGAATCTTTTGTAAATTTTTATTTGATTATGGCTATACAAAAGAAAAAGAGTTTACTGTTGAAACAAAAGGAGGAATAGTAAAAGCTAAAATAGAAAAGGAAGTAAATGGAAAGGCTAAAGTTATAACTGTGGATATGGGAAAAGCTATTTTTGAAGCTGAAAAAATACCTGTCATTTCTAATAAAAAAGAATGTATCGGAGAAAAAATAAAAATAGAAGATAAAGAGTTTGAGATAAACTGTGTTTCTGTTGGAAATCCTCATTGTGTCATTATAGTAGATAACCTTCCTTCTGAAGAAGAAGTAAAAAAATATGGCTCTTTAATAGAAAAAAACTCTATGTTTCCAAACAGAATAAATGTCCAATTTGTAAAACCTATAGATAAAAATAAAGCTGAAATAAGAATCTGGGAAAGAGGTGCTGGATATACTCTTGCATCAGGAAGTTCATCTTGTGCTGTTGCTTCAGTGCTTACAAAAAAAGGATTATCAGATGGAAATATAGAAATCAATATGCCTGGAGGAGCTCTCACTATACAAATAGATAAAAATTGGAATATAAAAATGACTGGAGAAGTTCAGGAAATATGCTTTGGAAATCTTTCTAATGAACTTATTGATAGCCTTCCTTAAGGCTATCTTTTCCATAGATTATCTTTGTATTTTTCTTTTAGTTTTTTTTCATATAAAAATGCATATTTCATAAATGTATAGAAAGCTATATAAATACTTGCTATTAAACCTCTTTTTCTGTCTAAAAATCCTTTTTTAAGAATAAATGTTTTAAAGAAACTCCACAAAGGATTGAAAAAAAGATGTTTCAAGGATGCTTTTTTTCCCTTTTTATAAAGGTCATTTGAAACTATTTCTGCATAATCAATAGCTTTTAAAAATTGATGTTTTAAAGATTTAAAAGAGTAATGATATAAATCCCCCTTTAATTTTCCAATTTTTCCCTTGCACT
>JAADDV010000108.1 GCA_013153795.1 Aquificota bacterium
GGCTGATGCTGTTCATAAGGGGATGGACTTTGCTTCTATCAGAAATGCACCAGTTCAGGCAGCAGAAACAGGAAAGGTTGTTTTTGCTGGATTTTTAGGTATATACGGCAACTCTGTCATTATAGAGCATGGAATGGGTATTTTTACTCTTTATTCTCATCTAGCTGAATTTAATGTAAAAAAAGGAGATATGGTTAAAAAAGGTCAAGAAATTGCCTTAACAGATACAACAGGGCTAGCAATGGGAGACCATTTGCATTTTGGAGTTTTGATACAAGGATTAGAAGTAACTCCTTTAGAATGGATAGAAAGAACATGGCTTCCAACGAGATTTCTCAATATCTACAATAAACTAAATAAATTCTACGGAGGTAAGTAGATGAAATTTTTCATCGATACAGCAGATATCAACGAAATCAGAGCTGCAAATGAGCTTAGAATTCTAGATGGAGTAACTACAAACCCAACCCTTGTAGCAAAGACAGGAAAACCTTTTATGGATGTGGTAAAAGAAATCTTAGCAGAAGTTCCTGACAAACCTGTTTCCCTTGAAGTTGCAAGCACAGATTACGAAGGAATGATAAGAGAAGCAGAAATCCTTGCAAAACTTGGAGACAATGTTGTTATAAAAATCCCTGTTACTATAGATGGATTAAAAGCTGTAAAATACCTTGAAGATAAAGGAATAAAAACAAATGTAACTCTTATTTTCTCACCTTCTCAGGCGCTTCTTGCAATGAAAGCAGGAGCTTCATATATTTCCCCATTTGTAGGAAGACTAGATGACATAAGCCATACAGGAATGGAGCTAATTGCAGATATAAAAGCAATAATAGATAACTACGGATTTAAAAGTGAAATTATTGTTGCATCAGTAAGAAATCCTATTCATGTTGTTGAAGCTGCAACTATAGGAGCACATATCGCAACTATACCATACAAAGTAATAGCCCAGCTTGTAAAACATCCTCTTACAGATATTGGCCTTGAAAGATTCCTAAAAGACTGGGAAACAGTTCCAGAAAAACCTTTCTAAGGGGAGTTTTCCCCTTTTATAAAAACCCCTAAAATCAGAGCTATGAAATACAGAAAAAAAGGAATAAAAAAAGAGCATCACATAATAGAAGATGGAGAAGAGCTTTTAGAAGACCTTGTAAAAAAGGGTCTTGTAGAAGCTATTATTCCAGGGAGAATAAAAACAACTCCTAAAGGACAACCAGGAAATCCAAGACTTACATTTCAGTATGAAACCCAATCAGGGGCAAAACTTCTTCTAAAAAAAGGTTCAACAGTTCAGGAAGTTTTTGTAATAACCCAGAAAAAAGAAGAACTTCAAAAATACATCAAAGAAAAATACAAAAAGAATTGATATATAATGTTTTTCCTCAAAAATATTTCAGGTAGAAAAGAATGAAACTAACAGGGAAAGAAGAGCTTATAAAGATAATCAAAGACAGAATAGAAAAAGAAGGAAGTATCTCATTTAGAGATTTTATGGATATGGCTCTCTATTATCCAGAACTTGGATACTATACCTCACCAAAAACAAAAATTGGAGGATACGGAGACTTTTTTACAGCTTCAGAACTGGACAGAGCTTTTGGAGAGCTGCTGGGAAAGCAGTTTGTAGAAATATACCAGAAAATAGATGAAAAACCTTTTCAAATAGTAGAAATAGGAGCAGGAAAAGGCTATTTAGCCCATGATATTCTCAAATACCTTAAAGAAAACCACCCAGAAGTTTATAAAAATTCAGAGTATATCCTTATAGAAAAATCCCCATATCATATCCAGATACAAAAAGAAGTTTTAAAAGATTTTGAAATTGTAAAATGGGTTCAGGATGTTATAGATTTTGAAGATGAAAGTATAACAGGGATTATATTTTCCAATGAACTGTTTGACAGTTTCCCTGTCCATCTTATAAGAAAAATCGGCGGAAAAATCTATGAGGTTTATATAACAGTTGATGAAAACAATGAAGTAAAAGAGATACTAAAAGAACCAGACGAAGAAATCCTAAAGTATCTTAAAGAACTAAAAATAGAAATACCTGAAGGAATGCAAACAGAGATAAATTTAGATGCAAAAGATTACATCCAGAAGATAGGAAAAAAACTTAAAAAAGGATACGTAATCACCATAGACTATGGATTTCCGTCTGCCGAACTTTACAAATACTACAGAATGAGGGGAACACTTCTTTGTTATTACAAACATCAGTATTCAGAAAATTTTTATGAAAATGTAGGTCTGCAGGATATAACATCCCATGTGAATTTTTCAGCACTGGCATATTATGGAAAACTTGCAGGACTAGAAACAACAGGTTTTACAGACCAGGCTCACTTTTTAACAAATCTTGGACTTATGGATATATTCGCCGAGCTTCAGGAAAAAGGAGATTTAGAGTCTTACGAGAGACTAAACAGACTAAAAACCCTTGTCCTTCCAAAAGGAATGGGAGAGAAGTTTAAAATCCTTGTTCAACATAAAAATATAGAAAATCCAGCAATACAGGGACTTGAAATACTACCTTACCAAAACCAGAGATACAAACTGTAAACTTGATAGAAAGTATCTTCTTAGCTTAAGATAAAAGCCTTAAAAAACAAAAAGGATAAGGAAATGATAGAAGTTTTTATAGTTTCAGTGATTATTTTGATAACAGGGAGCTTTTCATTTTGGTATGCATCAAAACTAGCTCTTTTTAAGTGGACATCTTTTAAATATGCTTTTTTTGTGACTCTCTTAGCATATGTATCTATAGGAGCTGTTAAAGCAGTTATGCAGATAACAGGTATATACAAACCTCAGCTGGTCTGGATTCCTCTTTTAACAGGTATTGTTGTCCAGACAGTTTTAGCAAAAGCAGTATTCCAGCAAAGCTGGATAAAAACCATCATTGCTGTAATAACAGGGGCAGTTGTTACAGCTATTATTGTTATTCCTATGTTCGTAGTAGCAGGAGGAGTATTTACCTACGTAAGCGGAGAGTATAAGCAGTAAATTTGAGTAAAGTATTGTAAAATTTTATTTTTTACATATCTTTAGGGCAGAAATAACCTTTTAAGAGGTTAGGAAGCATGATATTAGACAGCTTAAAAGAAAAACATCAAGAGCTTTCAAATAAGTTTGAAAATATAAAAGAGATACTAAAACCTGAAGCTTTTGAGAAAGAGCTGAAAAAACTAGATGCAGAGATGGGAAAACCTGATTTCTGGAATGACCAGAAAAGAGCTCAGGAAATATCCTCAAGAAGAACAGCTGTAGCAAATAAACTTCAAGAGATAAAAGATGTAGAGAAAAAACTTTCTGACATTAGAGATTATTTAGAACTTTTAGAGATGGAACATGATGAAGAAACAGAAAAAGAAGTAGAAAAAGAGTTAAAAGCTTTAGAAAAGGAAATAAACAGGCTAGAAACAGCAAGTTTACTTTCTGAGGAATACGACCAGAAAAATGCTATTGTAACCCTTCAGGCAGGTTCTGGAGGTGTTGAAGCTTGTGACTGGACAGAGATGCTTTTAAGAATGTATCTAAGATGGGCAGAGAAAAATGGATTTGATATAGAAATGGTTGATTATCAGCCAGATGATGTTGCAGGAATCAAAAGTGCAACATTTATAGTAAAAGGACCATATGCTTACGGATACCTGAAAGGAGAACAGGGAGTTCATAGACTTGTAAGAATTTCTCCATTTGATGCAAACAAAAGAAGACATACCTCTTTTTCTGCAGTGTCTGTTATTCCAGAAATTGGAGATGAAGTAAAAGTAGAGATAAAAGAGGAAGACCTTAGAATAGATACATTTAGAGCCTCTGGTGCTGGAGGACAGCACGTTAACACTACAGACTCAGCTGTAAGAATTGTCCATATACCAACAGGAATAACAGTTTCCTGCCAGAGTGAGCGTTCCCAGATACAAAACAGAGCAAAAGCTATGCAGATGTTAAAAGCAAAACTCTATCAGTATGAACTTCAAAAACAAAAGGAAAAACAAAAAGAGCTTGAAGGGGAGAAAAAAGAAATAACATGGGGAAGTCAGATAAGGTCTTATGTATTTCAGCCTTACCAGATGGTAAAAGACCTAAGAACAGGGTATGAAACAGGAAACATACAGGCTGTAATGGATGGAGAGATTGATGAGTTTATAGAAAGCTTCTTAAAATGGAAAGCTTCCCAAAAACAACAAAACTAAGGGAGAAAAATGGAAATAAAAGTAAAATACAGAGGAAAAGAACAGATTTTAAAATTTGATAAAGAGAGAGTGACAGCCCTTGATATACTAAAGGCATTAAACCTTTCTCCTGAACATGCTTTTGTTGCAAAAAATGGAGAACTTGCATCAGAAGATGAAGAAGTATCTCCTCAAGACCAGATAAAAGTAATAAATGCAATCTCAGGTGGTTAAAATGGCAAAACTGAAAAAAGGAACTAGATGTACTATCTGTAAAGCTAAAGGAGAAAAAGAAAAAGCTGTTGTTTTTTTACCACATCACAGACTTGCTTTGTGTAAAAAGCATTTTGTAGAGTGGTTTGAAAAGAGAGTAGAAAAGACTGTAAAAGAGTTTCGTATGTTCTCAAAAAAAGACCGTATCCTTGTTGCTGTTTCTGGAGGAAAAGACAGTTTAGCACTGTGGAATGCTTTAACAAAACTTGGTTATGAAGCAGACGGATTTTATATAGACCTTGGTATTCCCCAGTATTCAGAAGACAGCAAAAATCTAGCTTTAGCATTTTCAGAGAGAATAAAAAGACCTCTTCATATAGTCTCACTAACAGAAGAAATAGCCCCTATTCCTGTAATAGAGCAGTCAACAAAAAGACCAGCCTGTTCAGCCTGCGGAACAGTAAAAAGATACTACATGAACAAATATGCAAAAGAGCTTGGCTACAGCATAATAGCAACAGGACACAATCTTGATGATGAAGTAGCTGTTTTATTTGGAAATACCCTTTCTTGGGATATAAACTATCTAAAGAGACAGTACCCTGTTTTAAAGGAAGAAAACGGCTTTATAAGAAAAGTAAAACCCTTATGTAAAATAACAGAAAAGGAAGCAGCTCTTTATGCCTTTTTTAACAATATAGAGTATATAGAATACGAATGTCCTTTCTCAGAAGGAGCTTCTTCTATAGAGTATAAAGAAATCCTTTCCCAGTTAGAAGAAAAACACCCAGGAACAAAACTTCAATTTTATACAAACTTTTTAAAAAGAATGTATCCGATACTAAAAGAACATGAAAAGAAACAGTTTGAGGAAATCTCTTTATGTAAAATCTGTGGCGAGCCAACCTTTGGAGAAATCTGTAGTGTATGTAAGCTAAAGGAAAAAGTGCAAAGTAAAACAACTTCTTAACTTTGCCATTTTTTTGTAGCTTGCTTTAAAAACAAATCAGGAAAAAGATTATACAAGGAAATAAAAAATCTATACCAGCTTGGATAAACAATTTCTCTTTTTCTTTTTAAATAAGCTTTATATGTTTTTTCAGCCAGTTTTTCAGCTGACCCTCCAAATGGAGTTTCAGGAGGTTTTAATGAACCTAAGGAACGGGAGGAAAAACCTGTGTTTATTCTTCCTACAATAAGATTTAAAACATTTATATTTTTAGAAAAAAGCTCACCTCTTAGGGAGTA
>JAADDV010000053.1 GCA_013153795.1 Aquificota bacterium
TATTATGCCAAACAAATAAAAAGATTTTTTTCTTTTAATTTTTTTAAGATATGTTTAGCTTCTTCTTTGATAGATTTAGATTTTATGAGACTACGCAAAAATTGTTTAAGGCGATTTTCTCTATAAAGAATAGAATATATAAATGTTTGAAGAAAAATATTTTTAGGAATTTTCCCTTCATTACTTTTAATGTTTATGTTTAATTCTATATTTTCAACTTCCAAAAACTCTAAAATTTCAGAAATTGTTTTTTTTCTAGCTTCAAGAGGCAAGAAATCTTTCTCAAAAATAAAAATTTTCATATTTTCTCTTGGAAAAAATTTTAAAAATCTTTTTATTTGTTTGGCATAATATCCTCTATCTATATAGCTGTAATGTATTCTATGAAAATATCCTTTCTTTAATCGTTTTGGCTCTTCTTTTATTGCATCCCAAAAATTTAAATATTCAAGGCCCCTTCTATAAGTCATTAAATAATGAGAAAAAGCTCTATCAGCTGGATTTCTCAATATAAAAATTAGCTTAATATCTTTTCCTAAAGTTTTATATATCCTTTCAGGAACATATTCAAAATACATATAAGCAGGAGTTATATCACCTACTGCTTTTTCACCTTGATAGGAAGAATAAAAATTCTTTATAAGAAAATCGATGCCCTTATTATATAGGGCATCATCATCAAAAAAATGCGTTTCTTTTACTTCCGGTAAGTATATATCAGGATGCTGTTTTAATATTTCAAACAGCGTTGTTGTTCCTGATTTTTGTGCTCCTACACACAAAAAATTTATTTTTGGCTTCATCTTTATTTTTGTGTTGCCCATTGTATTAATATATCAGCAACTTCAGGTCTTGAAAACTCTTTAGGAGGTCTTTTGCCCTCTCTAAGCATAGCCCTGACTTTTGTTCCACTTAAATGAATATGAAACTCTTTTGGATGAGGGCAAGTTTTAGAAGATGCCATATTTTCACATTTTGTGCAGTAAAAAGAGTGTTCAAATTTTAAAGGCTGTATCTCAAGTTCGTTAACAAACTGTTCAACAAACTCCTGAGCTTCATATGTTCCATAATAATCTCCTACTCCTGCATGGTCTCTTCCTATTATCATATGAGTTGCACCATAGTTTTTACGCATAAGCATATGATGTATGGCTTCTCTTGGACCTGCATAATGCATAGAAGCAGGTAAAACAGAAAGGTGAACCTTATCTTTATTAAAATAATTATCTATTAGCACTTCATAACATTTCATCCTTACATCTGCTGGGATATCATCTGGTTTTGTTTCTCCAACTAGTGGATGTATCATCACTCCATCCATAGGCTCTAAAGCAACTTTTATAATATACTCATGAGCTCTATGAATAGGATTTCTTGTTTGAAAAGCTACAATTTTTTTCCAGCCTTTATTTTTTATATTTTCTCTTACCTGAGCTGGGTCTAGGTAATATTTTTCATCTATTCCTTCTCTAATTGGTCTATTTAAAAGTCTTATTATCTCTCCACCTATAAAATTATTCCCTGCCTTTTTTACAACTTTAACCCCTGGATGATTTTCATCAGTTGTTTTAAAAACATTTTTACAATAATTTTCTAAATCAAGATTAAATTTATCTTCAACAACCATAATAGCTATAGGTCTGTCTTGTTTATCATAAAGAGCTACTTCATCTCCTATTTTTATATTTTTAAAAATTTCTTCAGGAATAGGAAGAACAATAGGAATAGACCATAGTAATCCATTTTTCAAATGTATGTTATTAATAACTTCCTCTGCATCTTCTTTTGTCATAAATCCTTCTAGTGGAGAAAATCCACCGTTAGTAATCATTTCACAATCACTAACATATCTATCAGCTATTATTATTTTTTTTAAAGATTTAGCTTTTTCTATTAGTTCTTTTTTTTCCTCTTCAGTTGCAATTTTATTTACTAATTTTCCACCATGAGGATTAAGCATCTTTCACCTCCAGATATCCTTTTTCTTTTAAATAAGAGATTATTTTATTTACACTTTCATCTATTGTTTCCTTATTTGTTTCTACAATAATTTCTGGATTTTCTGGTTCTTCATAAGGGTCATCTATCCCAGTAAAGTTTTTTATTAAACCTTCTCTTGCCTTTTTATACAATCCTTTTACATCTCTTTGCTCACAAACCTCTAAAGGACATTTTACATATATTTCGATAAATTCTCCTTCTTCAACTAAATTTCTAACAAGTTCTCTGTCTTTTTTGTAAGGAGATATAAAAGCTGTAAGAGTTATAATCCCAGCATCAACAAAAAGTTTTGCTACTTCTCCAATCCTTCTTATATTTTCTTCCCTATCTTCTGCTGAAAAACCTAAATCTTTATTCAAACCAGTTCTTATATTATCTCCATCTAAGACATAAGTATGAATACCCATTTCAAAAAGTTTTTCTTCTACTGCATGAGCTAAAGTTGATTTTCCACTACCTGATAAACCAGTAAACCATAAAATAGCTGATTTATGTCCTTTTTGTCTTTGTCTATCTTTTTTTGTTATATTTCCTTTATGAGGAATGATATACTTACTTTTTAAGTTCATTTTAGACCTCCCTTAAAAATATATAATTGATAAAATTGAAATACATAATATTCCATAGATAATAGATAAAGGCAATCCTACCTTTATAAAATCTTTAAATTTATAATTACCTGCTGCATAAACCATTAGATTTGTTTGATATCCAATAGGTGTTGCAAAGCTTGCAGAAGCTCCATATGCAACAGCTAATACAAAAGGCATATAATCTACAGACAAATAATTAGCTGTTGCTAAAGCAATAGGAAAAGAAATAGAAGCTGCAGCAACATTTGTAACAAATTCAGTTAAAATATTTGTGATGATATAGACACCAGCTAAAGCTCCAATAATTCCTAAAGGAGAAAATAAAGCTATTAAATTAGAAGAAATAAAATCTGCAGTCCCAGATACAACAATAGCTTTACCAATTGCTAAAGATAAAGCTGCAATAATAATTAAATTTATATCTATTCCTTTTTTTATTTCAGCATAAGTAGAAATTTTTAAAATTACAAAAAGAGATATTAAAGCAAGTAAACCTGTAAAAAGTGGAATAATATGAAAAGCAGATAGAAAAATTACAAATAAAAAACTAAAAAGAACAAAATTTCCTTTTTTTAAATCTATATTAAAAATTTCTTTTACTTTAGAAAGGACATAAAAATCTGTTGTATCTTCTATTCTTTTCCAGAAATCCTTTCCTGTTAATAATAATAGTAAATCTCCCGGTTTTAAAACAATTTCTCCTATTTTACCTCTGAGTTTTTCTCCATTTCTATGGACACCAATAATAGCTGCATCGTATTTAGCTCTAAAGTCAGTATCTTTTACTTTTTTATTTATTAATGAAGAATTATAAGAGATTACTGCTTCTACAATATCAACTTTTTCTCCATTTATCATACATAAATCTGGTAAAGATAAACCTTTGAAAGATGAAACTAATTCAACAATTGAACTAGTTTGTCCTGCAAATATTAAAACATCATCTTCTTCTATAACATCTGTTGGAGATACAGGAGAAATTTTTTTCTTTTTTCTTATTATTTCTACTAAAAATAAACCTTTTAAATTTCTTAAATTTGCTTCTTTAATGGTTTTTCCAATAAGAGGAGAACCTTTTTTTACTATAGTTTCAACTATATATTCCTTCTTTTTTTCAAGAAAACTCTCAAGAACATCTTTCCTTTCAGGTAAAAGTTTATAACCAATAGAAAGTATATAAACCAAGCCTAAAATTGTTGCAGGTAATCCTACATAGGCAAAGTCTAATAATCCAAAAGGTTCAAGATTATTAGAGATTAAAAAACCATTTATTATAAGGTTTGTTGATGTTCCTATAAGAGTTATTGTTCCTCCTAAAATCGCCGCATAAGATAAAGGAATTAAGAGCTTGGAGGGAGGAATATTTTTCTTTTTACTCCACTCATAAACATAGGGTATAAGTATTGCAACAATTGGTGTGTTGTTTAAAAAAGAAGAAAGAGATGATACAGAAATAAACATTTTTTTTAAAAAAGATTTGTAACTTAAATTTTCTTTTAAAAATTTTGAAAAATAAAAGTTAATAATTCCAACTTTTTGTATTGTATTACTTATTAATAGTAAAAGAATTATAGTAGCTATCTGCTGATTAGAAAAACCAGTTAAGGCCTGCTCAGGAGTTAAAATTCCCGTAATAATAAAAATCGTGACAGCTATTAAAAATAAAGCAGCTGGATGAAAAATCTCTTTATATAATCCAACTACAAGAAATAAAACTGTAAAGACGACAATAAAAATATCAAAAGACATCTTTCCTGAAAGCAATAAAATAAGGATTAAGCAAATTTTCTTTATTATATGTAAGCTCAGGAAGATTTTTGATATTTTCTATATCTGTATTTTGAAATTGAACAATTTTCCCTCCAGCTCCATTTAAAACTGCATGGGCTGCTGCTGTATCCCACTCCATAGTAGGTCCAATCCTCGGATATATATCTGCTTTCCCCTCCGCAACAAGACATATTTTCAAAGAAGACCCAATAGAAACAGTTTTTAAGTTTTTAAATTTTTTTTCTAATTTTTCTAAAAACGCTTTTGTTTCCTCATTCATGTGAGATTTAGTAACAACAAGTGATAAAAAATCTTTTTCTTCTTTTTCTATAGGAAGTTCAAAAGTCTTTCCTTTTTCTTTTTTAAAAGAGCCTATTTTTTTTCCTCCATAATAAAAAATATCCTTAGCAGGAGCATAAACAACACCTAAAACAGGTTTATTTTTATGTATTAATGCTATATTTACTGTAAATTCTCCATTTCTTTTTATAAATTCTTTTGTCCCATCTAAAGGGTCTACAAGCCAAAAATATTCCCAATTTTTTCTTTTTTCATAAGGAATATCTTTGCCTTCTTCACTTAAAATTGGATAATCTGATACTTTTTTTAATCCTTCAGATATTATCCTATGAGCTTCTCTGTCAGCTTTAGTTATTGGAGAGTCATCTTTTTTGTATTCTATTTCCATATCATCAAAAGAGTTATATATTTCTAAAATTTTTTCTCCAGCTTTTGAAGAAATATCTAATAAATCATCGATAATATTTTCCAACCTTATCCCCCTTTGTTTCTTTATATTTAGTTTTATTTTAACTAAAATCTAAAAACCTAAAGAATTATAATATATTTTTTGTAAAAAAAAACAAAATGGAGAGAGAGTGAAATTTCAAAAGTATATCCACAAGAAAAGAATAAAAGAGCTTCCTAAAGATTTACTTCCTAGAGAAAAAGCATTAGAACATGGAATAGAAAATTTATCAGACAGTGAACTTTTAGCATTATCCCTTGGGCAAGGAACAAAAGAGCTTAATGTTTTAGGTCTTGCAGACCTTATTTTAAAGAATAAAACACTAAAAGATTTAAGAAATATAACCCTTGAAGAACTTTTAAAAATAAAAGGGATAGGAAAAGCAAAAGCTCTTCAGATTTTGTCTATTGTGGAAATAGCAAAAAGAATGGAAGAAGATGAAGAAAAGATATTTTTAAACAGTCCTTTAGATGTTT
>JAADDV010000144.1 GCA_013153795.1 Aquificota bacterium
AACCAGTTGTTGCATACATTGCAGGGGTTACAGCTCCTCCAGGAAAAAGAATGGGACACGCTGGAGCTATTATCGCAGGTGGAAAAGGAACAGCTGAAGAAAAGTATAAGGCTCTTGAAGCAGCAGGAGCAGTAACAGTTAAAAATATCTCTACAATTGGCGATGCAGTAGAAGAAGTTTTAAAAAAGCTTAAATAGATTTGTATAGCCTCCCATTTGGGAGGCTTTATTTAGAAAGTCTTCTTTACTTCAGCTATAATCTCTCCAGAGTTATCCTCTTTTTCATACATAGATTTAAATTTTCTAACATACTCACTGTTATTTTCATCTTTCAATAAATCTTTATAAAAAGCATAAGAAAGAGATTGAAACTTTAAATAAGCTTCTATTGTGTAAGGGCCTTCATGACCTGTTATATCTATCTTGTAGATAAGAGTGTCTTTTCCACCTACAAAATCATTATCAGAAAAAGCATTCCCCTGAGGTTTTATATCCTCAGTTGCTGTTTTTTTATCAAAACCTTCTGGCAAGAGTCTGTTATCTTTTATATATTTTGCTCCTCTTAAAAGAGTGTAAGTAACTTTGTTTTCAATATCTGCCATCACAGACTCATAAATTTGAACTTTATCTTCACTATCTATAATCTGATAATGAGGCTCATAATTATTTCCTTCATCAGCATCGCAACCTATAATTCTTCCATCACGTAAAGACTTTCCTGATTCAAAAACAACATTTCCATTTTTATCTTTAACTATAAAATGAATCCAAACTCTTCTGGAGGGATATCCTGTAGGAAGCTTATGACCAGATTTGTTTATAACAGTAACAGGAATCTCTAAAACATTTTCTTGTTTTGCTATATTCCCTATTTCTATTGAAGCAGAGCTTTTTAAAATATCCTTTGTTCTGATTATTGTCTGGTCAAAATGCTCTTCTGTTGCAGTTAGAGCAAGAGTTTCTATGTTATTTCTTAAAATTTTTAACATAAAAATATTTCCACCAACAAAGTAATGTTTATAGAAAGGTTCTCTTTCAGGGAGATGACGGCGAGGTCTAGTTGATATTACAACACCTCCATTTGCTAAAGGCATATGACAGTCTTGACAAGATAAATCATCAGCTGTTCCATCTCCAAATATACTGTGTTTCCATTCTAAATATGCAGTTTGTTCAGGTATTTCTCCTATAATATTTCCATTGTCATCTAAAGTAGGTGTATATAAAGTATGACACGTAGCACAAAGCTCTGATTTAGTCATATGAGCTGAGTAAACAGGAATATATTCTACGCTATTTATCATAGGATTTTGAAAAGGATTTGGAAAATGTCCATAAATAGGACGATATGGTCTTGGAGTATCTTTGTCTATTGTATAGTTTCCTGAAAAACTTTCTTTAGTTCCAAGCTTTCCATCATCCTGAATCTGATGACAAACGGTGCAGGAAACTCCATCCATTGCTAAAAGATGATATTTATTATCAGGATTTAAAAATCCATCTCCAAAAATAGCAATAGTATCATTATCAAATTCAGCCTGTTTTTCAGCCATAGGCATGTGACACGTTGCACATTTTATTTCAATAACCTCTTTTGCAGGTTTGTTTCTTAATATTTCAACCTCAGTTTTTGCTTGCCAGAAAGGGTCTTTTGAAGAATTAGCCATCATTGTAGAGCGCCAATCTGTATCAATAGATACATCTTCCCCTTGTTTATCTACAAGATTAGAATGACACTGAGCACAATTTCCAGAACCAGAAAAATGAGTGGTTTTAAATTTTACTAAATCAGTAGAAGGGGTAATTCTTATAGGTTTGTCATTAAAAGGTGAACCATTTCCACCTCCATCTCCACAGCTGGAGATAAAAACTGTTGCTAAAGAAAAAAACAAAAGTTTCTTTTTCATTGCTTTCCTCCTGAAGTATTTACTGGCCATAAATCTTCTGTTGTTTCTAAATCATATTTTTGGAATATATTTGTTGATTGAATAAACTTCTTAGTTAATTCATCAAGTTCATCTGAGCTATCAAGAATATAAGGAGTTATTTCTACAATAAGCTCAGTTTTCTTTTTCTCATTTGAACGAATTTTAAAAAGATGCCCTAAAATTGGTAAATCTCCCAGTCCAGGAACTTTATTTTCACCTTTTCCTTCTGTTTCACTTATAAGACCACCTAATAAAACTGTTTCTCCTGAACGTAAAGTTACTTCTGTATTTATAGATCTATTTAAGATAATTGGAGAGTTTAGACCTGGAGCGTATCCCTGCACTTCACTTAAAGATTGAGTAAGTTTTATTCTTAACTTTCCTTCTGAAGTTACTGTAGGAGTAACAGATAAATTTATTCCTGTTGAACGATACTGTATATTTCTTAATATACTTGGCTGATTACCAGCTGCTAAATCAGGAGAAGTAGATTCACTTGTTACTACAGGCACCTGAGTTCCTACACTTATAGAAGCTGATTTTCCATCTAAAACAACTAAATGAGGTGTTGAAATAATATTTACTAAGTTTTTACTAGCAAAAGCACTGAGTATAGCTTGAAATCTACCACTTGTTCCTGTAAGAGTATATAAAACTCCAGCTGCACCAGCTGCTCCACTTCCTGATAAAAAGTTAATATTTCCAATCATATCTTTACTTGTATGTTTTAAATACCACTCAAGACCATACTTTAACTCATCAGATAAAGTAAGCTCAGCAATAGTAACTTCTACTAAAATTTGTTTTGGAGGAGTATCTATTCTTTTTAAAAGCTGCTTTATTTTTTTCCAATCAGAAGGATATGCAGAAATTATTAGAGTATTTCTTTCTTCATCAACAACTACATTAAAATTCTCAAAAGGAGAAATACTTTTTGAAGCAGATGCTTTAGATATTTGTTTTTGTTTATTTTGTTTTTCTTTGGTTTTTGTTAAAGGTTTCTTTACAACCTTTGTTGTTATACTTCCAAGAAGTTGTTCTAATATGTTTTTTACCTCTTTAGCTGACCTATTTTTTGTTTTATAAGTGAAAAGTCTAATATCTTCTCCTAAAGATTCGATTGTATCTATTTTTGAAGTCCAAAACTTAATTGTATTAATCCATTCTTTATTTGGAGATATTACTAAAACTCCATTTAATTTCTCTAAAGGGACTAAAATAATTCCATTTTTTGAAGGGTCAGGAGCTAAAGGAATACCCATGTTTTTAAGAATATTTGTAATCTCTTTTTTAAAATCCTCAGGTGTTATATATTCAAGCTTCACTAAGTATATTTGTTTATCCTCAAAATAAGGTCTATCTAAAATATTTATTAATCTTAAAACTTTCTTTATTTTTTGAACCTCTCCAGATATTAATATAGCATTTGTATAATAAAGTCTTGTAAAAAGAACATTCTCCTTAGCTGGAATAAATAAAGAAACTGCAGACATTAGTCTTTGTGCATCTACATAATAAGTAGGAATTATAACTGAAATCCTTTCATCAGGAGGTAAATATCTATCTATTTCTCTACCTATAATGATTTTATCTGAATAAATAGATAATTTAACTTTTTTAGCTTTTTCTATTTTAAATATTCCATTTTGATATTCTACTGAAATTTGATATTTTTTTAACAGATTAATAACAAATAATAAAAACTCCTTAGGTTTCATAGGTTCAACCATGTTGATGGTTATTTTATCTTGAATTCTTTGAACTTCTGGTGAGACTATATAGTTAACATTTAAAATTTTTCCGAAAACTAGATTTATAAAATCATAAATAGGAATATCTTCTACTGATATTTGAACATCCCCTTGAACAGGAAGGTATATTTGACGAACAGTTTTCTCTTTTCTTTCTATTGAAAAAGATATCTTAGGTTTTTCAATAGGATTTGGAATTTTTATTAGCTGTAATTTATATTTTGTTTTTTTCTTTTTTTTATTTTTACTATCTTCTATATTAGTAATTTCTTCACTTTCTTTTATATCGTTGCTTTCTTTTTTTTCTATTTCTTCATAAATATTTTTAAAAACAGGTGGCTTAGGTGCATAAGTTTCTTTTTGAGCACAGGACAACATAAATACAAAAGACAGTGATAAAAGCACTAAACCTCTATTAACGCCCATTCTTAAACTCCTTCTCGAGCTTTTTCTTAAACTGTTCTAAATCTACAAAGAAAACTTTTAATTCTAACTTTTCGTATTTTTTTTCTGATACTGGAAATTTTACGATAATCTTGGATGAAGTTATTTTATCTACAATTAAGTTATCTGTTAGTCTATCTTTTTCTACTACTATTTTGTATTCATTTTTTTCTGGATTATAAAATATAGCAAAAGATTTTTTATTAACTAAAAAAACTCCATAAAATCCCCATATTTCATTCGGATTTTCAGGATTTACTATATACTCTCGATTACCTTCTTTTGTTATTGTGTATCTTATATATTTTTTTTCTTTTTTATCTTCCTTTTTTTCTTCTTTAATTTCAGGTTTGGGATATCTCCATAACTCCCATTCACTTAAAATGGAAATATCATTATCTTCAAGCTGATTCTTTATTAAAAAAGATATATCTATTATTTCAATGGATTTCATTTTAAAGGAAAGATTATCTTCTGGAAATAATTCCTTTCTCTGCATAAAAAAGTCAACAAGAATATATATAGAAAGAAGTAGCAAAGATATTATAAATATAATTAGATTTTTATTCATTTTCTTTCTCTTTCTCAGATGTTATTAGTTTATATGTAGAAACTTTGAACGCAAAAAGAAGACTAAGAGGTCGTGTTCGGCCTATTTCAAGGCTTTTAAGTTGAATAAGTTTTTCAAATTCGAACATATCTATAAAAAACTTTGCTACTGATGGAGGAGTCCCTTTTACACTAACATTCATAGGAAGCTCCTTATAGTTATATTCTTCATAAACTAAAGGTTCATCCCAAGAAGCTCCTAAAAAATTTGTTTCATAGGATAAAGCAATATTTTTTAGATAATTTTGAACTTCACTTTGGATTTCTGAATCATTTTTATCTTTAAAAATCAAACTTTCATTTTTTTGAGCTATTTCTAAAGACTTATTTATTTGAGCTAGGATTTCTTCTTTTTTTTCTAAAATACTTTCTTCTTTACTAACTTTTAAGTTTAAATATTTAATTTCATCAATCAAAGTTTTTATTTTTTCATCATAAGATGGTATATATACTACATATATAAGAATGCTTATAAGTAAAAGGATTAAATCTCTATTTTTTTTCATCTTTTATCCATTCCTTAACATACAATTCTAAATCTAGAATTTCATAATCTTTACTATATCTATCAGGAGAAGAAGTTAATATTTTTACATCTTTAAAAAGATTTGTTTTTAAAAGATTTTTAATAAAACCTTCTCTTTTTTTTGGCAAGCCTACAATTAAAGAAACTAAATTTGGAGAATAAGAAACAGAGTTAATAAACCCATCATGAGAATAAATAACTTTTGCTGTTTTTGCTATAACTTTGGGAGCTAAGGGATATCTAAATTCTCGTTTTATAAAAGTATCCCAAAATTCTTTTTTTTCCTGAG
>JAADDV010000092.1 GCA_013153795.1 Aquificota bacterium
AGGAACGGGAGGAAAAACCTGTGTTTATTCTTCCTACAATAAGATTTAAAACATTTATATTTTTAGAAAAAAGCTCACCTCTTAGGGAGTAGGAAAATGCATTTAAAGCATACTTTGAAGCACAGTACCCTCCCATAAAAGGAAGAGAAATTTTACCTGCTACCGATGAAACGTTTATCACTGTTCCTTTTGTTTTTTCAAGGAACGGAAGCATCTCTTTTGTTAAAAAAACAACAGAAAAGAAATTCAGCTCAAAAAGGTATCTTAAATCTTCTTCTTTCATACTTTCCCAGCTTTCATAAAGCCCAACACCTGCATTGTTTATAAGAACATCTATTCTGCCAGTTTTTTTTATAATCCTTTCTGCAATCTCTTTTTTATTGTCTTTCACAAGGTCAGCAGATATATGGAAATCAATATCTATATCAAGTTTGGTTCTTGATATACCAACAATATAAAAACCTTCTTCTTTAAACTTTTTTGCAAATGCTTTTCCTAATCCTTTTGATACGCCAGTTATAACAGCAACTTTTTTCATTGTTTTAGCAGTCCTAAGTTTTTCATCTTTGTTCTAAGCTGTTTTCTTGATATACCAAGCTTTTCAGCTGCCTTTGTTTGATTCCAGTTTGTCTCTTCTAAAACCTTTAAAATAACCTTTTTTTCTATCTCAAGAAGATTTGTATCTGTTAAAGGTATATCATTTTTGGATTCTTTTGATTTTTTCTTTAATATCCTTGGAGGTAAATGCTCCTCTTTGATTATATCGTGCTGGCACATAACTACTGCTCTTTCTATGGCATTCTCAAGCTCTCTAACATTCCCAGGCCAGTCATAATCCATAAATATTTCCATAACTGAATCATCAACACCTATAATGTTTTTATAGTTTATCTTGTTAAATTTCTGTAAAAAATGCTCTACTAAAAGAGGGATATCCTCCTTTCTTTCCCTTAAAGGAGGTATTTTCAAGTTTATAACATTTATTCTGTAAAACAAATCTTCTCTAAATTCCCCTTTTTCTACCATTTCTTCTAAATCTCTGTTTGTTGCAGCAATAATACGGCACTTAACAGGAATAGTTTTCGTTCCTCCTAATCTGTAAAATTCCCTTTCCTGTAAGACTCTCAAAAGCTTTGCCTGAGGAAGAGGCTGCAACTCTCCTACTTCATCAAGAAAAAGGGTTCCTTCTCCTGCAAGTTCTATCTTTCCTATTTCTCTAGATGAAGCACCTGTAAAAGAGCCTTTCTCATGCCCAAACAGTTCATTTTCAAAAAGCTCTAAAGGAATAGCAGAGCAGTTTATCCCTACAAAGGGATTATCTTTTCTTTTTGAAAGATTATGAATAGCTTTTGCAACAAGTTCTTTTCCAGTACCACACTCACCTTCTATTAAAACAGTTGCCTCACTCTGACTTACTATAGATATATCCTTGAAAAGCTGCTGTATTTTTTTGCTTTTTCCTATGATTCCGCAAAACTCATGGGTTTCTTCAAAGTCTTTCTGTTTTTGGGAGTAAAAATCCAAGATTTTTAGCAAATCATCAAAATCTATTGGTTTAGCGATATAGTGAGATGCCCCTTTTCTCATTGCTTCTACAGCACCATCAATAGAGCCATATGCTGTAATCATAATGAAAGGCTTGACAGGTTCTCTGCTTCTATAAAACTCAAGGATTTCCATTCCTGTTCCATCAGGAAGCCTATAATCACTAAGGACAATGTCAAAATTTTGCCTTTGTAAAAGCTCTAGAGCTTCTTCTTTAGTTTTTGCTGTTGAGACAATAAAGCTATTATCTTCAAGAAATTTTTTTATAATCTTTAGAATATTTTCCTCATCATCTATAAGGAGAACTTTTCTTTTTTCCATTCTTTTTTCTTAATCCTTTAAATTTGGCAAAAATAAATTAATAGAAATGCCTTTATATTTCAAAATGTTAGCTGTTGTTAACTATTATCTACAGTTTTATAGTTAATATAAATATTATATCTAATGGTGATAGTTATGCTAAAGTATATTTTAGCATTAATACTCTCTTTCTCTTTTTCCTTTGCAGAAGATGTCCATAAAGCAGTTATAGACCTTAGGACAGGAGATATAAAAAGATTTGAAGCTTCTGTATTAAAAGGTCTTGCTTTTTCTATTCAATCTTACAGAGATAAGCTTGAGGATATGAAAGTTGTAGTAGTTGTCCACGGAAACAGCTATAAGTTTTTTCTTAAAGATTTAAAGAATACTCCCTATGCAAAGGATAAATCTCTTTTAGAAAAACAAAAAGAGATAAAAGAAAGGCTTGAAAATCTTGTTAAGTTTTACGGCGTAAAGTTTGAAATATGCGAAGCTGGAATGAAGACAAGAAACCTAGATATAAAAAATCTTTATCCATTTGTAAAACCCGTCCCTACAGCTTTAAACGCTATCGTTGAGTGGCAGGAAAAAGGATATAAATACATGCTATTTGATTAGGAGGTTAAGATGAGGTTAGTGTTGATAGTTTTTCTGACTATTATAGGATTTTCTTTTGGAGAAGAAAAAAAAGATATTGCTACATTCGAAGTTTCAGATAGCACCTACCCTTCTGTAAAAGTTGTGTATGACTGGAATCTAGCAAGTCCTGAAGAAGTAAGCAAAGCTCTAAACTTTCTAAGAAATCATTTTAAAGCATACTCAGAGTATGCTCCTTTAGAAGAAGTTGAAATTGTTGTTGTAAGCCACGGCGCAGAAATCCCTATTTTTGCAAAGCAAAATAAAGAGATTTTTAAAGAAACAGTAGAAAGGATAAAAAATTTCCATGATATGTATGGCGTTAAGTTTTATGTCTGTTATAATGCAGCAAAGGCTTTTGGTTTTGATAAAGAGGATTTGCCTTCATTTGTTATCCTTACCCCTGCAGGAGTAGCAAAACTAGCAGCTCTTCAAGAAGATGGCTACAGACTTGTTCCAGCTATTGTCCATGATTTTAAACCTATAAAAGAAAAATACGGAAAAAAGCAACAGAAAAAGGAAGAAAAATCCAAATAAAGGAATTTTGTTATGAAAAAACTTGTGTTTTTTCTTCTTTTTTTTTCTTTTTCATACGGATATGAGATAACCTTTGCTGTTCTTTCTTCTGGTTCAATGATAAAAGAATATAAAAGATTTAAAGCTTTGTCTGAATATATAACCCAAAAAACAGGAATAGATGTTAATCTCAAAATCATAGATAAATATCAAGACCTTTTAGATATGTATAAATATCAGAAAGTTGATTTATCTATTTCCTGTCCTGTTGTTTTTTACAAAATAAAAGCCTCAAATAATGTGGAAGGGATAGCTGTTGTAAAAATAGATGGTATGGTAATGGAAGCAGGAGTTATAGTTGTAAGAAAAGACAGCCCTATTCACACAGTTGAAGACTTAAGAGGAGCAAAAATAACCTTGGGAAGTTCTATATGTGCAAGTAATTGCGTTATGCCTCTTTATATTCTCAGTATAAACAATATAACGTATGAAGATGTTTCTGATATGTGGAGCTCTGGAAGTGATAAAGCTGCTATTCTTGCTGTTTTAGCAGGACTTGCAGATGCAGCAGGAGTAAAAGAAGAAAGCGCCCTTCTTTATATAGATAAAGGAATAAGAATCCTTGCAAAATCTCCATACGTCCCAAGATACGTTGTTGCTTTATCAAAAGATTTGCCATTGGATATCCAAAAAAAAATAAAAAATGCTTTATACTCTCTAAAAGATAAAAAAGTTCTTGAGAAACTAGGAATAGACGGCTTTGAGAGACCAAAGCCGGATATGTTTAAACTCATTAAAAACTACAACGCTGTTTTAGGACAATATCCTTTAATAAAGTAGTGTTGTAATGTCTTCAATCTTTTCTAGAAAGAATTCTATTTTATTGCTATAAACCTGCTTTACAGGAAGATTTTTTATAATTTTCTGTAAAAACTCTGCCTCTGGAGGGTTTTCCTCATCAAAGTAAAATGTTGAAATAGGTTTTTTTAGCTCTACCTTTTTTATTCCTTTTCCTGTTAGATATTTCCTTAGCTTTGATATTTCCAAATACATATTAAATGCTTTTGGGAGACCTTCATAAAACTTCTCAAGGTATTCTTTTATTTTTTGAATCTCCTTTTCGTCTTTTGCCTTTGAAACAGCCATATATATATTCAGCCTTTCTGTTGGATTTTGTATAAAATCAGAAGGAATATAACTTTCAAAATCTACAACAATGACAGGTTCTTTTTCTTCATGTCCTGTTTCTTCGTTTATCGCTTCCTGCAGAAGCTTTATATACATCTCATATCCCACAGCTTTTATATGTCCGCTTTGCTCCACTCCTAAAATATTTCCAACTCCTCTTATCTGCATATCTTCTATAGAGATTTTCAAACCTGAACCAGGTCTTGTAAGTCTCTTTATGGTAGAGAGTCTTTTTTGGGCATCTTCTGTTATATTTCCTTCAGGAGGAACAAAAAGATAGCAGTAAGCCTGAATGTTTCCCCTTCCTACTCTTCCTCTTAGATGATAAAGCTGGGCAAGTCCAAAAAGGTCAGCCCTTTCGATGATAAGAGTATTAGCTGTTGGTATATCTATTCCTGTTTCTATTATTGATGTTGAAACAAGTATATCTGTTTTCTTTTGGATAAAATCAAGTAAAACCTTTTCTATTTCTTTAGGTTTCATTCTGCCGTGGGCAACAGCTACCTTTTTATCTGGAAACCACTGTTTTATCTCTTTTGCTTTTTCATTAATAGTTTCTATTCTGTTGTGGATATAAAATACCTGGCCATTCCTGTTTAGCTCTTTTTCTATAGCCTCTATTACTTTTTCCTCTGTGTAAGGAAACACATATGTCTTTGTTTCAACTCTTCCTTCTGGTGGAGTGTTTATGACAGACAGCTCTTTTAGTCCTGATAAGGCCATATTTAATGTTCTTGGGATAGGGGTTGCTGTCATATAGAGGGTATCTATATCTTTTTTTAGCTGGCGGATTTTCTCTTTAGCTCTAACACCAAATCTGTGTTCTTCATCTATAACAAGAAGTCCAAGATTTTTAAATTTTACGTTCTCTTGAAGTGCTTTATGGGTTCCTACTATTACATCTATTTTTCCTTCTTCAAGCTCTTTTAGGATTTTTTCTGTCTCTTTTTTGGATTTTAGTCTTGAAAGATTTTCTACTTTTATGCCGTATGGTTCCAGTCTTTCTTTAAAGTTTCTGTAATGCTGATATGACAACACTGTTGTAGGTGCTAAAACAAGGGACTGTTTTCCATTTACAGCGTTTATAAATACAGCCCTTAGGGCAACTTCTGTTTTTCCAAAACCAACATCTCCACAAATAACTCTTTCCATTGGTTTTTCAGAAAATAGGTCTTTCTTTATATCTTTTATAGCTTTTAGCTGGTCGGGGGTTTCAACAAATGGAAAGTCCTCTTCAAATTGTTTTATAAGCTCATTTTCTATCTCTAAAGGAGTTCTTGTTATTTTTTGTCTTTCTGAGTAAAGCTTTATAA
>JAADDV010000055.1 GCA_013153795.1 Aquificota bacterium
CTTCTGAGAATATTTCTACTTTAAAGAGATACTCTGTAGCATTATGTTTTATTCTATACATCATATCTTCAAACATAGCAAAAGCTTCTTTTTTGTATTCTACAAGTGGGTCTCTTTGAGCATATCCTCTAAGATACACACTTTCTCTAAGTCTATCTAAGATATGAAGGTGCTCTTTCCATAGCTGGTCTAAAACTTGGAGAATTATATATCTTTCAAATTCTCTCATTAAAGAAGAGCCAAGTCTGTTTTCTTTTGCATCATAGGCTTTGAAAATCTCGTTTAGAATATACTCTTCTAACTCTTTTCTGTCCCATTCTTTTTCTTTGTCTATTTTTATCTCAACACCAAGCCATTCCTTAAATGTTTTTTCCAGTTCTTCTAAATCCCATTTTTCCTGATATTCTTCAGCTGGTGCATATTTATCTATATACGAAAGGGCTACTTCCTCTATCCACTGTCTTACATCTTCTTTCAGATTAGCTCCTTCTACGACATCTCTTCTAAGAGCATATATAACCTGTCTTTGTCTATTCATTACATCATCAAACTCAAGAAGTCTTTTTCTTATCTGAAAGTTTTGGGCTTCTACTCTTTTTTGGGCGTTTTCTATAGCCTTTGTTACCATTCCACTTTCTATTGGCTCTCCGTCTGGAATTCTCATTCTTTCCATTAATGCTTTTAGCTTGTCTCCACCAAAAAGTCTTAAAAGGTCATCTTCAAGGGAAAGGTAAAATCTTGAAGAACCAGGGTCTCCCTGTCTACCTGCTCTACCTCTAAGCTGGTTATCTATTCTTCTTGATTCATGTCTTTCTGTTCCTATTACAGCAAGTCCTCCAAGCTCTATAACTTTTTGTTTTTCTTTTGCTGTTATTTCCTGTGCTTCTTTAAGGGCTTCTTTATATTCTTCTTCTGAAGCAGTTTCTGGAGTTTTTCCTTTTTTCTTGAGAATTTCTTTAGCAAGATATTCAGGGTTTCCACCTAAGAGAATATCTGTTCCTCTACCTGCCATATTTGTTGCTATTGTTACAGCTCCAATTCTACCTGCTTGCGCAATAATTTCAGCTTCCTTTTCATGATGTTTTGCGTTTAATACATGATGTTTTATTCCTCTTTTCTTTAAAAGAGCTGAAAGATGTTCAGATGTTTCTATAGATGCTGTTCCAACAAGAACAGGTCTTCCTTGTTTGTGAAGCTCCTCTATCTCTTTTATAGCTGCTTCATACTTTTCTTTTTTTGTCTTATAAACAAGGTCTGGGTAATCTTTTCTTATAACAGGTTTGTTTGTAGGAATAACCAGAACATCAAGTCCATAAATCTCTTTAAATTCTTCTGCTTCTGTTTCTGCTGTCCCTGTCATACCTGCAAGTTTTTCATACATTCTGAAGTAGTTCTGGTATGTGATTGATGCAAGGGTTTGGTTTTCTGCTTCTATTTTAACCCCTTCTTTTGCCTCTATAGCCTGATGAAGACCATCTGACCATCTTCTACCAGGCATTAAACGCCCTGTAAACTCGTCTACGATAATAACTTCTCCATCTTTTACTACATAATCAACATCTCTATGGAAAAGGGTATTAGCTCTTAATGACTGGATAATAGCATGAAGAATATCTATATTTCTTGGGTCATAAAGGTTTTCTAGATTAAAGTATTTTTCTGCTTTTTCAACTCCTTTGTCTGTTAAAACAGCTGTTTTGTTTTTTTCATCAACTTCGTAGTCTTCATCTTTTACAAGGGTTTTTACAAAAGCATCAGCTGTATAGTATATAGAAACATCCTCATCTGAAGGTCCAGATATAATAAGGGGCGTTCTTGCTTCATCAATAAGAATTGAGTCTACCTCGTCAACAATAGCAAAATGATGCCCTTTAACCTGGACTATTTGGTCTTTAGAGAAGACCATGTTGTCTCTAAGATAATCAAATCCAAATTCATTATTTGTCCCATATGTAATATCTGCTTCGTAGGCTTTTCTTCTTTCTGTGTCTACAGCTTCTGTAAAGAAGTTTTTTCTAGCTTCTATGTTGTATTTTTCTGATGGAAGAAGCTCTCCAAAAAATCCTTGAGGCCATACTCTCATATCTTTTTCTATAGCTTCTTGAAACTTTTCCTCATCTACCCATTCAACAAGGAAAGACTGCTGATTTGTATTTATAACGCCTACATCAAGCCCTAAGAATTTGTATATAGCGCCCATCCAAACAGCATCTCTTTTTGCCAGATAGTCATTGACTGTAACTAGATGAACTCCTTTTCCTGTTAAGGCATTGAGGTATATAGCAATAGAAGCAACAAGGGTTTTACCTTCCCCTGTTTTCATTTCTGCAACAGTTCCTTTATGAAGAGCCATTGCACCAATAAGCTGAACATCAAAAGGTCTAAGCCCAAGGGTTCTTTTTGCTGCTTCTCTTACTAAAGCAAAGGCCTCAGGGAGAATATCAACCATTTCTCCCTTTGTAATAGCATTTTTTAAATTTTCATCTGATTGAACTTTTTCTTTCAGTGCAAGACTTTTTTCTCTGATTTCTTTATTTGAAAGTTTGTCAAACTCTTTTTCAAGCTGATTTATTTTATCAACTATAGGTTTGAGTTTTTTTATTTCTCTTTCATTTTTTGTTCCAAATATTTTTTTTGCTAAAAAACCTATCATTTTGAAAAATTTACCTCCCTATTTATAATCATTGATTATTATATACCTTTTGAAAAAAGTTCATATATTAAATTTAAGTAATCGGTTTCTAAGTATAATAGTTAATTAGGAAAAATTAGAGAAAAAGAGAAGGGATTTTGGAACAGTTAAAGCTTTTTTTACAGATGTTAAAAGGGTCTATTAGAGACCTTTTACCTATTATTATTGTTATTTCAGTTTTTCAGTTTTTGATTATTCAGCAAGTTCCTGAAAATCTTTTTTCTGTTGTTGCTGGTCTTTCTATTGTTGCTGTAGGACTTGCTATATTTATTCAGGGACTTGAAGTTGGTATTTTTCCTTTAGGAGAAAATCTTGCCAATGAATTTGCTAGGAAAGGTTCTCTTTTTTGGCTTTTACTTTTTGCTTTTTTAATAGGATTTTCTACTACAATAGCAGAACCAGCCTTAATAGCTATTGCAGACAAGGCGGCTGTTATATCTGGTGGAAGAATTGATGCTTTCTGGCTTCGGTTTACTGTCGCTTTATCTGTTGGATTTGCTATTGCCCTTGGAGTTTTACGGATTATTTTAGGACATCCTATCCACTGGTATATAATTATTGGATATATTATTGTTGTTCTTATAACATTTTTTGCTCCTCCTGAGATTGTTGGTCTTGCATATGATAGTGGCGGAGTTACTACTTCCACTGTTACTGTTCCCCTTGTTACAGCTTTAGGAATAGGTCTTGCCAGTAGTATAAGAGGAAGAAACCCTATTATAGATGGTTTTGGTCTTATTGCTTTTGCTTCTCTTACGCCAATGATTTTTGTTCAGATATATGGAATTCTTGTTTATGCCCTTTCAGGAGATAATTCGGGTGTATCTACTGCTTCAGCACTTCAAACAGACCTTCCATTAGAGGAAGTAACATATTCGGAGCACAAACCTCATTGGGCAATGGAAATAGCTTTAGATTTATTTGCTGTTATAAAAGACCTTATTCCTATTTTGTTTGTTATCTTTTTCTTCCAGTTTGCTATTTTGAAAAAGCCTATCCCTCACCCAAAAAAAATAGCTTTTGGTATTGTCCTTGTTATTTTAGGGCTTTACTCTTTTATTGTAGGGCTTGAAATGGGACTGTTTCCTTTAGGGGAAACAATGGCTCTGCAACTGACACAAACAGGAAACTATTTACTTATATATATTTTTGGTTTTCTTATAGGGTTTTCAACAACTATGGCAGAACCAGCTCTTATAGCTGTAGCTTTAAAGGCAAAAGAAGTTAGTGATGGGATTATAAATGATTTTGTTTTAAGGGTTTTTGTTGCAATTGGTGTTGCTATTGGGATAGCTTTAGGGTGTTATCGAATTGTTGTTGGGGATAGTATCCATTACTACATTATCGCAGGATACATTGTTGTGATTATCATGACTTATTTTGCTCCCCGTTATATTATTCCTATTGCATATGATAGTGGCGGGGTTACCACTTCTACTGTCACTGTTCCTCTTGTAGCTGCTTTGGGACTAGGTCTTGCTTCTAATATACCTGGTAGAAATCCTCTTATAGATGGTTTTGGTCTTATAGCTTTTGCTTCTTTATTTCCAATGATTACGGTTATGGGATATGGAATTATTGCTCAGTATCTTATTAAAAAGGAGGCTGAAAAATGAAATTTTCTGTTTTAGTAGCTATTGTTTCAGAAGAACTTGAGGATAAAGCAATAGATGTAGCAAAGCAGGCAGGAGCTGGAGGAGTTACAATCCTCCATGGGACTGGAATAGGATTGAAAGAAAAAAAGATATTCTTTGGGCTGACCTATGAAGGAAGAGAAAGTATCCTTGTTTTTGTTCTTGAAAGAAAACTTTCCCTTGAAGTTTTAAAAGCTTTAAATAAAGAGCTTGAACTTGAAAAAGAAGACCATGGGCTTGCCTTTGTTTTACCGATAGAGCATTTAGCTGGAATAAATAGAGAGGAAATCCTTAAGTTTCAAGAAAAACTAAAAGAAGAGTTATAACTTTTGGAGGAGTTAAAATGTTAGTAAAAGATGTTATGAATAAAGATGTTGTAAAAATTTCTCCTTTAATGTCTTTAAAAGAAGCTATAAAACTGATGAAAGAAAAAGATGTAAAGGCTTTGGTTGTAGATAGAGTTTCTGAAAGAGATGCTTATGGAATTATAACATATACAAGCATTCTTAAAGCTATTTATTTTGAGGAAGGGGATATAGACCTTCTTAATGTTTATGATGTTGCTGTAAAACCGGCCTTGTCTATTTCTGGAGAGCTTGATATAAAATATGCTGCAAAAATGATGGTTAATTTTAATATAAAAAGACTTTTAGTTATTGATAATAATCAGCTTCAAGGGATAGTTTCAATGACAGATATAATAGAGCATTTAGCTGAACAACTTTAATTTTTATTTTTTTCTTTTTTTATAAGGTCATATAAATTAAGAGCTGAAACCCATACGATAACAGCTCCAGCAATAACAGGTAATAGACTTTGTAGTAATTTTGCTGTCATTAAAGTGCTGTCTTTTATCTGAAAAGCAGAAAATACTCCACCAATATTATTAAATATTGCATATAACCCTACAACAATTCCAAAAATTAACAAAATTTTTACAGTCATTTTGTTTCCTTTAAATTTTTTCTTACTCCAAAATTTTAATAAAAATCAAATTTTTATAAAAGCATTTGAAGAAAAACTAAATTCAAATAGGAAAATATAGGGATACCAAAACCTTCCCATGAAGATATATTTTTTAATTTTTATAAAACCGATTTCCAATGTGAAAAATTGCAATTTTTGGCACGATTTTTGTCCTAGCTTAATCTCATTTAAACTTTTT
>JAADDV010000148.1 GCA_013153795.1 Aquificota bacterium
GTCGGCACAGAAATATAAGTTTTTCCATAAAAAACCTCTGCTTTTAAGTATTGTTTTTTTCTAAAAGAAGAGAAACAGGCACTTCCTTACAATCGTTAAATTTTACACAGTGAATACACTCTGTCCATACTTTTTGAGGAAATTCTGATTTATCAGCAATTTCAAATCCTAGTTTCTTAAAAAAATCAGGAACATATGTTAAGGCAAAAATTTTTTTTACTCCAAGTTCCTTTGCATCTTCAATACATTTTTCTACTATTTTTTTTCCAATTCCTTGATGCTGAAAATCTTCTAAAACAGCTAAAGATTTTATCTCTGCTAAATCTTCCCAGTATACATGCAAAGACCCTACACCCACAATTTTTCCGTTATTTTCAAAAACAAAAAAATCTCTAATGTTTTCATAGATACTATTTAAACTACGAGGAAGCAAAATTCCTTTTATGGCATAAATTTGTAATATATCAAAAATTTGCTGGGCATCTTTCACTTTTGCTCTTCTTAACAATTATTCTAAAAACCTCCGCAGATTTCTAAGTAATAGATTATAATCTCTAGAAAGAAAATTTAAAATTATAAAGAAGGAGAAAAATGAGGAAAAAAGTATTACTTGTAAATGATGATGGTTATCATTCTGATGGAATTCTTACTTTAAGAGAAACTCTTTTAGAAAATGGTTTTGATGTTACTACTGTAACTCCAGATAGAAATATGTCTGGCTCAAGTCATTCATTAACATTTACAAGACCTTTAAAAATTGAAAAATTAGAAAAATATGAAAATTTTTACTATGTGGTTGATGGAACTCCTGCTGATTGTGTTCATTTAGGATACTATGTAGTTTTAAATGGAAAAAAGCCAGATATTCTTGTATCTGGTATCAATACAGGTCCAAACCTTGGAAATGATATTTTTTATTCTGGAACTGTTGGAGCAGCAAGAGAAGGCACTTTACTAGGGATTACTTCTATTGCTTTATCTCCTTCATCTTCTAAAAATCCAAACTTTAAAGAAATGTCTATTATAGCTTTAAAGCTAATAGAGCAAATTTTAGAAAAAGGACTTCCAGAAAAAGTTTTTTTAAATATAACCTTTCCCAATATCTCTTTGAAAGAAATAAAAGGTGTAAAAATAACAAGACAGGGAAGGGGAGTTTATAAAGAAAAAATAAAAAAATATCTTTCTCCTTCTAATGAAGTTTATTACTGGATAGGTGGAGAAGAAAGTTTTGATGAAGATTGTGAAGATGGGACTGATTATACAGCTGTAAAGGAAGGATTTGTTTCTATTACTCCTATAAGCTTAGACCTTACAAATTATGAAGCAATTAAAGTATTAGAAAAAATGGGTTTTTCTATATAAATTTATCAGGGCTTAAAAGCCCTGATTTAAAGATTCATCATTTCTTTATATTTGTCTACTACAGCTCTTCTTACAGCTTCAGTAAAAGAATTATCTATAGGTTGTATAATCTCTACAAAATCTCCTTTAGGAGTAGATTTTTTTGGAGAAGAGATAAAAAGCCCTCCATGTTTTGATTCAATTAAATTTATTCCTTTTATAATAAATGTGTCTTCAATAACAACATCAGCTACAGCTCTAACTCTACCACCTATACTACTAGTGTCAAAAGGGTATAACTTCACATCAGTAACTTTCATTTTCTTCCTCTGATAAAAATCCCTATTATTAAGATAGATAATATATGTCTAAATTTTCTACATAAGAAAAATAATTAAGATACTCTAGATTTTTTTATTAAAGAAATTTTTTGAATCTTGAGTAATGCTACCTGATTGGTCATATTTTCGAGTTTCATTGTTAAAAACGATAGAAAAAACTTCTTCTATAAACTGTAAGTTATCAAGAGCCAAACTCATATTAACTTTACTTAATTTTTGAATCATCTCAAGCTTTTCTTTGTATTTCTTTAATTCTTCAGGATTTAAAGACTTTATCAGCTCAAGAAGCTTTTGTTTTTCATTTATAACTTTGGTTAGCTTTTCAATGTGTTCTTGAGTTTCTATAGCCCTTACTATAAGGCTTCTTTCTTCCTCAAGTTTTTTAATTAACTTGTTTAAAATTTCCTCAGTCATGATATCACCATCTTAAATTAAACTAATGTAATGAAATTTTACATTTTACCTTATAATATAATATCAAATATCTAAATATGTAAAATTTGTGAACTTTTTTATCGATAATAATAAGAAAATATTAATAATAGGATTAAAATCTATTATTAGAGGGAGAGTGAATCATGAAGAAAGTTGTTAAAGAAGATATTAAAGAGCTCTTAGAAAAAATTGAAAACTACAAAAATCAGTTTCTACAACTTAATGAAAAATCTCCTGGATTTTCTATTGTAAACAAGCACATAGACAAATCTATCAGAGAAAGCGAAGAAGCTACAAAAAAAATCATCGAAAATATTACTTATGCCCTATCTCTACTTGAAGAAAATAGAAGCTTTCTTCAAGGTCATGTTTATTCAATGGAGATTGAAAGAATTAAAGAAAATGAAAACCAAATATCTACTAATCTCACAGAAACTTTAACTTTACTTGAATTTCAGGATATTCTTGTCCAGAGATTGAAAAAAATATCCGCATTTTTAGAGGAAGTTGAAAAAGATATTCTTAAAATAGCAAATGAGCTTGATTTGCCAGAGGGAAGTAATACCTCTGAAGCTCAAAAAATTAAAAGAAAACTTGAAGAATTAGAATGGAGGAAAGAAGTAACTCAGACAGATGTAGATGAGTTATTAAATGAATATGGTATGTAATGGAGATAAAAAATGAAACTTGAATTTACAGATGACATGAGAGAAATTCTTGAAGAATTTCTCATTGAAGCTGATGAAATACTATCAAATTTAGACCAAGAATTAATAGAACTTGAAAATAACCCAGAGGATAAAGAACTTTTAAATAAGATTTTCAGAGGCATGCATACCCTTAAAGGGGGTGCAGGCTTCTTAAATCTTACTACTATTGTAGAAATAGCCCATAAGATAGAGGATATTTTTAACAAACTCAGAAATGATGAAATGACTTTAACCCCCGAAATGATGGATGTTATATTTGAGGGGGTAGATAAGCTTAAAGAAGCTATTGAAATGTTAAAAGAAAGTGATGAAATTCCTGATGAAGAAGATATAAAAGACATTCTACAAAAGTTATCAAACATTCTTGAAGGAAAAGAAGCTCTAAATTCTGAAAATAATTCTTCAGATAATCAATCTGATACAGGCTTAGAAAAAGAAGAAAAGGATATAGAATTTGTAGAAGGAGTAGATGAAGATATAAAAAAACTTATCCTTCAATTTAAAGGAAAAGATTTAGGGGAGATTTTAGAAGAAATAATTCTTTTGCCTCCAGATGAAAGACCTCCTTTAGATGTAATTGAAAAATTAGAGCAACTTATTGTTGAAGGAAAAGATGTAAAAGATTTAATTAAATCAAAAGAAAACATAGAAATAGAGAATAAAAAAGAAGAAAAAAAGGAAATACAAAAGCAAGAATCTCAATTACCTAAGAAACAAGAAATAAAACCTACAAAAGAAGAAAAAAAAGAAGTTCAAAAAAAGAAAAAGCAAGAAAAAAAAGAAGAAGTCATAAGAGTTGATGTTGAAAGGGTTGAAAATCTTATGAATTTAGTAGGGGAGCTTGTTTTAGATAGAAATAGAATAGTTAAACTTGCTTCAAATCTTGAAATTAAATATGGAGATAGTGAAGTTATAGAAGAGCTTATAGATTCTATAACTGGAATGAGCCGAACAGTCAGTGATTTACAAGATGCTGTTATGAAACTTCGTATGCAACCTGTTAAAAAAATATTTAGTAAGTTTCCAAGAATAGTAAGAGATTTAGCAAAAAGACTTAATAAAAAAGTAAATCTTATTTTAGAGGGAGAAGATACAGAAATAGATAGGTCTATTTTAGATAAACTGGAAGACCCTCTTATTCATCTTGTTAGAAATGCCATAGACCATGGTATAGAACCTCCAGAAGAAAGAATAAAAGCTGGTAAACCAGAAGAAGGAACTATAAAACTTTCAGCTTTTCAAGAAGGGGACAGGATTATTATTGCTATAGAAGATGATGGTAGAGGAATAAATGTAGAAAAAGTCAAAAAGAAAGCTGTTGAGAAAGGACTTATAACTCCAGAGCAAGCTGAAAATATGTCTGATAAAGAAGCCTTTGAACTTCTGTTTATGCCAGGATTTTCTACTGCTGATGAAGTAAGTGAAGTTTCTGGTCGTGGAGTAGGAATGGACGTGGTAGCTTCTACAATTCATGCTCTAAGAGGAACAATAGAGATAGAAAGTGAGCCAGGAAAAGGAACAAAGTTTATCATGAAGCTACCTTTAACTGTAGCGATAATCCGAACTCTTATGGTTGGTATAAATGAACGTATTTTTGCTATTCCTCTTTATTCAGTTGTAGAGATTGTGAAATATGATGCTGAAAATGTAAAAAAAGTTGGGAATTTTAAATCTTTTATGCTAAGAGATGAAGTTTTTCTTCTTTTTAGTCTTAGTGAACTTTTTGATATGGAAGATAGCTCAAAGAAAGAGTTTATTGTGATTGTAAAAGTAGGAGAAAAAAATATTGCTATTTCTGTAGATAATTTATTTGGAGAAGAAGAAATAGTTATTAAACCTTTAGGAAAACTCCTTGAAGAAGTTCAGGGAATTGCAGGAGCAACAATTACAGGGGATGGGAAGGTCGTTCTTATTGTAGATACAAACTCTCTTATAAATGATAAAAAGACCCAACTTGTGGGGGTTTTATAATGTCTGAAATGGAAGTAGTTGGTATAAAAGAAGTAACAGCTGAGAAATCAACAGAAAAAAGACTTATAACCTTTAAGTTAAATGATGAACTAATAGGGATAGATATAATAAATGTTGTAAAAATTACTATAGATATGGATATAACACCTGTCCCTAAAACAAAGGATTATATTCTAGGAGTAATGAATTTAAGAGGAAATATTATTCCTGTGGTAACTCTTAAGAGGAAACTAGAACTTCCTGAAACATACACTCCAACAAGAAACACTATAATTGTCGTTGAGACAGATTTTGGGAATATCGGATTACTTGTTGATAAAGTAGAAGGAGCTTTAAATGTAGACCCTGAAAATGTACAACCTCCTCCTATGAATTCTATTGGTATAGACCCTGAATTTATTGAAGGAGTTATTATGTTTCCTAAAGAAAATGAGGATAAGGAACTTTTAACTATTTTAAACATAAAAAAAATATTTAAAGCCGATAATCTATAACATTAGTGAGGATTTTTATGTCCAAAAAAGATTTTTTACCAAAAATTTTAGAAACAGGTGCTAATGAGCTAGAGATAATAGACTTTAGAATGTATGAACTTTTAGATGAAAAAACTGTTTATGAATGGGTTTTAGGAGTTAATGTAGCAAAAGTAAGAGAAGTAATAAAAAGACCAGAAAGAATTCATAG
>JAADDV010000062.1 GCA_013153795.1 Aquificota bacterium
AAATATATTATTTACAATACTTACTTTACTATTGTCTATTTTTAGATTAATTGTAGAGTTTTTATTATTTATAAAATTTCCTAAAAAGCTACAATTTTTTAATTTTATATCTAAATTTTCCCCAACAATTTCTATCATAGGATGCTCTTTTTCTTTATCAGTTAAAACATCGAGAAAAGAAATATCTTCAAAAATAATTTTTATATCATTTCCAGTTTCAACATTTGAAAAATCTCCTTTGAATAAAAAATTACTTGCTTCTCTATTTATTAAGACAAGTTTATTTTTTTCAGCTGGTTTAAATGTTAAAGAGTAAGTTTCTGTAGGAGCTGGTTCATAGATTAAATCTAAAGATAAATCATAGACTCCTGGCTTAAAATATATAATATCGTCTTCATTATTCATACTAGCTTCACTTAAAATTTCAGATAAGACGGAAGGATTATCAGGGTCAACATAAAACTCTGCACTTTTTGCTGTTGTAAAAAACATATTTATTACGGCAAAAATACTTAATAAACTAAATATATTTAAGAATTTAAAAGAAAACATTTTATATCCCTCCTAATGAGTTATAGGTTAATTAATACTTAATTAATAATTGCATGAGAGTAAAAAAAACTCCCTCACACCCATTTAATTTATGCTTTTAATGTTAAGAAAGCAAGCGCAAAAGCGCCTGCTTTAAAATAAATTTAATATAGATTAAATAAGATTATCAATAGGAAGTTTACGATTGAGATTTTGCTTGCATTTCTTCAGCTTTTCTTCTGGCATCTTCACAGTCAGCTACCATGTAGAAAGCCTGTTCAGGTAAATCATCACATTTACCTTCTATTATTTGCTTGAAAGATTTGATTGTATCTTCTCTTTTAACATAATCTCCTGGCTGCCCTGTAAACTGTTCTGCAACGTGAAACTTCTGAGCTAAGAATTTCTGTAATTTTCTTGCTCTATAAACTAGGGCTTTATCTTCTTCTGAAAGTTCTTCCATACCAAGAATAGCAATAATCTCTTGAAGTTCCTTATATCTTTGAAGAATTCTTTGAACTTCTCTTGCTACATAATAATGTTCTTCTCCAACGTACTCTGGAGCAAGAGCTTTTGATGTAGACTCAAGTGGGTCAATAGCAGGATAAATACCAAGTTCAGCAAGTCTTCTTTGAAGAACAATTGTAGCATCTAAGTGAGCAAAAATTGATGCTGGAGCAGGGTCTGTAATATCATCAGCAGGTACATAAACTGCCTGAATAGATGTAATTGAACCATTTACAGTAGAAGCAATTCTCTCTTCTACTTCTCCAACGTCTGTACTTAATGTTGGCTGATAACCAACAGCAGATGGAAGTCTTCCAAGAAGTGTAGAAACTTCAGCACCTGCCTGAACAAATCTGAAGATATTATCTATAAATATAAGAACATCTTGCTTTTCAACATCTCTAAAGTATTCAGCCATTGTTAGTCCAGTTTGGGCAACTCTAAATCTAACTCCAGGTGGCTCATTCATCTGTCCGTAAACCATAGCCGTATATGGAAGAACACCAGATTCTTTCATTTCCATCCAAAGGTCATTTCCTTCCCTTGTTCTTTCTCCAACACCAACAACAACAGAGTATCCAGAGTGGAATTTAGCAATATTATGGATAAGCTCCTGCATTAAAACTGTTTTTCCAACTCCTGCACCACCGAATAATCCAACCTTTCCACCTTTGATAAATGGAACAAGAAGGTCAATAACTTTAATACCTGTTTCAAAAATTTCGATTTTTGTTGATTGTTCTTCAAAAGAAGGTGCTGGTCTGAAAATTGGCCATCTTTCTTCAGCTTCTACAGGACCACCATCATCAATAGGTTGACCTATAACATTAAAAATTCTACCTAAAACTGCCTTTCCTACAGGTATTTGAAGAGGACCCCCTATACTATCAACTTCTTGTCCTCTAACAAGACCATCTGTAGGTCCATAAGCAATTGTTCTCACTCTTTTTTCACCTAAGTGTTGTGCAACTTCTAAATATAATTCTTCAGCTTTTTCATTTCCTCTGTCATCAATAGCTGTTCTTATTGTTTTTAAAGCCCATCTAATTTCAGGAAGGTCATCTCCTTCAAACTCAACATCAACAACAGGTCCTACGACCTGAACAATAACACCTTTATTTTCTGCCATTCTTTATATCCTCCTAACATTCTTTTACTTTTGTATTGCTGTAGCAGCATTAATAATATCAATAAGTTCTGTTGTAATAGCTTCTTGACGAGCTTTATTAAAGATAACTGTCCATCTTTTTATTGCTTCACCAGCGTTTCTTGTTGCATTATCCATTGCTAACATTCTTGCTGCATGTTCTGCAGTAGAAGATTCAACTAAAGCTCTATAAAGCTGGAAGTTAATATATCTAATAAGAAGTTCTTCTAAAACTTCATCAGCCGAAGGCTCAATGTTATATCTAGAAAGTTCAGATATCTTTGAATAATCAAGCTCTGGTTCTATTGGAAAAAGTTTTCTAACTTTTGTTTCATATGTAGCTGTTGTAATAAGTTCATTATTTATTAAATAAATAGCATCTGTTTTTTGGTTTTCATATCTTTCAGAAAGAATACTACCAACTTTTGAAGTAAATGTTAAATTTAAATTATCTCTATATACATCTTCATAAGATTCTATTATGTTATATCCTTTATTTTTAAAAAATTGAACGGCCTTTCTTCCTATTAATATTAAATTTACTTCTTTCCCCTCTTGTTGGAATTTTTGAATATCAGAAAGAGTTCTTTTTATAACATAAGAGTTAAATGCTCCTGCTAAACCTCTGTCAGCTGTGATTACTATATAATCTATTTTCTTCTCGTCTCTTACTTGAAGAAGCGGATGAATATCTCTATCTACAAAGGCAGCAACATCATTTATAAGGTCATATAATCTTTCAGAATAAGGGCGAGTTGCGTTAAGCATCGCCCTTGCTTTGTTAAGTTTAGCGGCAGAAACCGCTTTCATTGCTTTTGTAATACGCTGTGTATTTTTAATACCTTGTATTTTTCTTTTTATATCTCTAGGTGAGAGTTTAGCCATTCTTCCTTACCTCTCTTAGAAAGCAACTTTCTTTTTAAATTCTTCAATAGCCTCTCTAAGTTTTGCTTCTATTTCATCTGTAAGTTGTTTTTCTGTTCTTATAAGCTCTAAAACTTCAGGTCTTTCAGTATCAAGGAATGTGTAAAATTCTTGCTCAAACTTTTGAATAGCTTCTACAGGAACATCATCAAGATATCCTTTTGTCCCTGCATAAATAATAGCAACCTGCTTTTCTACAGGAACAGGTTTGTTAGGTGGCTGTTTGAGGATTTCAACAAGTCTTTGTCCTCTTGCAATTTGTTGTTGTGTAGCTTTGTCAAGTTCAGAAGCAAACTGAACGAAAGCTTCTAGTTCTCTAAACTGAGCAAGTTCAAGTCTTAGTGTTCCAGCAACCTGTTTCATGGCTTTGATTTGAGCTGCACCACCAACCCTTGAAACAGAAAGACCAACGTTAATAGCAGGTCTTACACCTTTGTGGAAAAGGTCAGTTTCAAGGAATATCTGTCCATCTGTGATAGAAATAACGTTTGTAGGAATATATGCAGCAACGTCTCCAGCCTGTGTTTCAATAATAGGAAGTGCTGTTAACGAACCAGCTCCTAAATCATCATTAAGCTTAGCTGCTCTTTCAAGAAGTCTTGAATGAAGATAGAAAACATCACCAGGATAAGCTTCTCTACCTGGAGGTCTTTTTAAAAGTAGAGAAAGCTGTCTATATGCATAGGCATGTTTTGTTAAATCATCATAAACAATGAGAGCGTGCATTCCATTATCTCTAAAATATTCAGCTATAGTACATCCAACAAATGGAGCTATATACTGCATTGTAGCTGGGTCAGATGCTGTAGCTGCTACAACTGTTGTATATTCCATAGCACCATGTTTTTGAAGAGTTTCAACTATCTGTCTAACAACAGCTCTTTTCTGCCCAATCGCAACATATACACAATAAACATCTTCTCCTTTTTGATTAAGAATAGTATCTATTGCAACAGTAGTTTTTCCTGTTGCTCTATCACCAATAATAAGCTCCCTTTGTCCTCTTCCTATTGGAATCATTGCGTCAATAGCTTTGATACCTGTTTGGAGAGGCTCATGAACTGATTTTCTAGTAACAACTCCTGGAGCAATTTTTTCAACAGGAGAGTAATATGCTATATTTTCAATAGGACCTTTTCCATCTATTGGTTTTCCTGTTCCATCAACTACTCTACCTACCAATCCCATTCCAACAGGAACTTCAAGAATTTTTCCTGTTCTTTTAACTATAGTTCCTTCTTCTATACCAGTTTCATCTCCAAGAAGGATTATACCAACGTTATCTTCTTCAAGGTTAAATGCAACACCAAGTTTTCCATTTTCAAATTCAAGCATTTCGCCATACATTGCTTTTTCAAGTCCAAAAGCCCTAGCAACACCATCACCAACTTGAAGAACCATTCCAACTTCTTCAAGATTTGCTTTAGCTTCAAATTCTTCTAATTGCTTTTTTAAGCTCTCAGCTATTTCTTCAGCTCTTATTGCAGACATGTAGAAACCTCCTTTTTATCTTTATAAATCTTTAAAATCCTGCTAATTTTTGTTCTAATTTTTGTAAATACGTTTTTATAGAGGAGTCAAGAATATAACTTCCAGCTTTAACTATAATTCCCCCAATAATGGATTTGTCTTGTTTTGTTTCAAATTCAACCTTTTTCCCAAGTTTTGCTTCTATTTTTTCTTTAATTTTATTTACTATTTCTTCATCTATAGGAAAAGCTGTAATTATTTCACCTTTAACAGTTGCAAAGAATTTTTCTATTTCAAAAGAAAATTCATCTGCTATATATTTAAGAACATTTGCTTTGTTGTTTTTAACAATGTATTCAATAGCTTCTATTACTTTTTCATGTAAATTAACTTCTTTTGCTAAATTTTCAATTACTTTTTTCTTTTCTTCAAATGAAATAGCTGGATGCATTAAAAGATTTCTAAAATCTTTATTTTTTCTAAAAAGTGTTTGAATAAGATTTAAATCATCAGAAACTTTTATAAGAACCTCTTCTTCTTTAGGAATTTTATTTATAAGGACTTTTACAACTCTTCTTAAGAATTTTTTATCTACCTTCAATTTCTATGCCTCCGTTAGCTTAATGCTTTAAGAGTTTGTTCTATCATTTTTCTTTCAACTTCTGGGTTAACTTTTTCTTTTAAAAGTTTTTCTGAAATTTCTAAAGCTTTCTTAGTAGCATATTTTTTTAACTCAGCTTCTCCTCTCTTTATCTCTATTTCTACAGCCTCTTTTGCTTGAAGTTTAATTCTTTCTGCTATTTCTTGAGCTTCTTTTAAAGCAGCTTCTCTTTCTTTTTTTGCTGTTTCTTCTGCTATTTTAAGACTTTCTTGGAATTTATTTTCTGCTTCTTCAAGTTTCGCTTGAGCTTCTTTTAATGCTCTTAAACTTTCTTCATGAGCTTTTTGGGCTTCTTCTACCATATTTTTTACAGATTCTCTTCTATTTTTGAAAAATTGAACTCCCCATTTTTTTATAACAAAAGCTAACCCTGCTAGAAGGATTAAAGTATTTACTGTTTTCCAAAAAAGTTCATTAGGATGGTCTGCAGTTTCAGAAGCAAATGATAAAGATACACTAGCTATGAACATTAAAAAGACAAAAAATTTTTTCATGCTGCTTTCTCCTTAGGAAGTATTTTATTTACAATCTCAAGAGCTAGTTTCTCTATAATCTTATCCATTGTCTTTTTCTCTATTTCAACAACTCTTTCAACTTCTTTTTTAGCATCTTCTATCATTTCTTCTGCTTCATTTTGAGCTTTCTTTAAAATCGAAGAAACCATTTCATTTGTTTCATGATGATATTGTTCCATTATTTTTTGAGTTTCAGCCCTTGTTTTTGCGATAATTTCATCTACCTTTTTTAAAATTTCTTCTGTTTTTTTGTGATTTTCTTCTGCTTCTTTAAGAAGCTTTTTTACTGTTTCTTCTCTTTCATCCATTGCTTGAAGATAAGGATCAAAATAGATTTTTTTCATTATAAACATGAAAACTAAAAAAATAGCTAATTGAATAAAAAGAGTAATATCAGGAATTACACCAACATGAATACCTTCCACAATGACCTCCGTATTATGAATATTTAATCTTAATTATCTTATCATAAGATACTGAGCTAGTTCAAAACTTTTTCTGATGGGATTTAAAAAAGGAAGGGAAAAAAAGAGAAATTAGTGTCTTAGTCTAAAAGCTATTTCATAAAGAGTTGGAACCAAGAAATATTGAAGAAATGCAATGATAAAGATAACAATAAGAGGTGCTATATCTATTGCTCCAAATTGAGTAGGAATGAATCTTCTAATAAAACGAAAAACAGGCTCTGTAACACTTCTTAAAAATCTAACAATAGGATTATAAGGGTCTGGATTAACCCAGGTTATTAAAGCTGAAATAACTACTACCCACATATATACAGTTAAGGCGATGTCCAAAATTCTGGCCACCGCCTCTATAAAATTAGCTAGTATAAACATTTTCTACTCTCTCTCAGGAAATTCTACAAATTCAATTATAGCCATTTGGGCATCGTCGCCTCTTCTTCTCTTATCAAGTTTATAAATTCTTGTATATCCACCATTTCTTTCAGCTAAAAGAGGCGCTATCTCTTTAAAAAGTTTAGTAGCTGCTTTTGTATTGTTTCTTAATCTTGCATTTAATAGCCTTCTTGATGCTACATTTTGCTTTTTAGCTAATGTAACAAGTTTTTCTATAAAAGGTCTTAAAGCTTTTGCTTTAGGAAGAGTTGTTTCAATTCTTCCATGTTCAATTAAAGCACAAGCAAGATTAATAAAAAGAGCTTCTCTTTGCTCTTTAGGCCTGTGAAAACTTTTTGTTTTTACTCTATGTCTCATTCTTACCTACCTCTTTACTCTTTTTTTGTTGGTGAAGGTGCAAGTTCAAGCCCAAGGTCAGCTAAAGCTTCTTTTATTTCTTTAAGAGCTTTCCTACCTATACTTTTAGCTTCTTTTAAGTCTTCTTCTGTCATTTTAACCAGGTCTCCAATTGTTTGAATTCCAAGCTTTTTAAGGGTATTTGTAGCTCTGGAAGAAATTTCTAACTCTTCTATAGCTAAAGAAAGCTTGTCAGCTTCTATTTTTTCTGCAATACTTTCTGGTTCAACAGGTTTTATAGCTTCAACTTTTCTTGTTGTTGGATTTAATAATAGTTGGAAGTGCTCTATAAGAAGATTAGAAGCTTTATTTAAGGCTTCTTCAGGGGTTATAGTTCCGTCTGTGTAAAACTCTAAAATAAGTTTATCATAATTTGTTTTTTCACCTACTCTTGTAGGCTCCACTTTAAATGTGCACTTTTTAATAGGAGAAAAATTTGTATCTATTGGTATCCAGCCTATTTCTGTAGGTTGCTCCATTTCCTCAACCATTACATATCCACGACCTTTTTCTATTTTAAGCTCCATTTTTACTTCTACATCACCATCTACAGTTGCAATATGAATATCTGGATCTACAATTTCTATACCAGCTGGAACTTTTATATCTTTTGCAGTTATTTTTCCTGGTCCTTTGAATTCTAATATAGCAAAATCGCTATCTATTCCTTCATCCATTTTAAATTTTATTTGCTTTAGATTTAAAATAATTTCAGAAATATCCTCAACTACTCCATCTAATGTTGTAAATTCATGAGGAGCACCATGAATTTTAACTGTAGTTATAGCTCCACTTTCTAAAGATGATAAGAGAACTCTTCTTAATGCATTTCCAAGGGTTATTCCATAACCTCTTTCTAAAGGCTCTACATATAATCTCCCAAACCTATCTGTTTTTGTAGCTTCATCCCAATAAATCTTATTGGGCATTATAAATTCTAAAAAAGGCATTCGTTATTCTACCTCCAAAGGGGTTTAAGCCCAAGTTTATTACATAGAATAGTACTCAATAATGAGCTGAACATTAACTGGTATTTCAAGCTCAATATCTTGAGGTATTTCTAAAACCTTTCCTCTGAAATTGTCCTTATCCAGTTCAAGCCATGAAGGAACTGTTCTTGGATCTTTATTCTCTAAATTTTCCTTAAATAAAGGTGAGTTTTTGCTTTTTTCTCTAAGCTCTATAATATCTCCCGGTTTTACCTGATAAGAAGGAATATTTACTTTTCTTCCATTTACAAGAAAATGTCCATGTCTAACAAGCTGTCTTGCCTGAAGTCTTGTTTTTGCAAAACCAAGTCTATAAACAACATTATCAAGTCTTCTTTCTAAAAGCTGGAGGAGAATCTGTCCAGTGTTTCCACCTTTAATACCAGCAATTCTAGCAGCTTCATCAAAGTACCTTTTAAACTGCTTTTCTCTTAATCCACCATATAGATATCTAAGTTTTTGTTTTTCTTGAAGACGGATTGCATAGTCAGAAAGTTTTCTTTTTCTTCCTTGAACTCTACCGTGCTGTCCAGGTGGGAAATTTCTTTTTTGGAAAGATTTTAAACTTCCACCTACAAAAGCTCCAAGTCTTCTACTTACTTTAGTTAATGGACCAAGATATCTTCCCATCTATTACACCCTCCTTTTAGCTGGTGGACGACATCCATTGTGAGGTATAGGAGTAACGTCCTTAATTACCTTAACATTAAGTCCTACAGCCTGAATAGTTTTAATAGCTGTTTCTCTACCAGCTCCAGGACCTTTTACCCATATTTCTACATCTTTCATTCCAAATTCATCCATAGCTCTTTTTGCAGCTTTTTCAGCAGCTTTCTGAGCAGCATAAGGTGTAGATTTTCTAGTTCCTTTAAATCCTTCAGTTCCACCTGAAGCCCATGTTAATACATTTCCTTCTTTGTCAGTGATTGTAACAATAGTGTTATTAAAAGTAGCCTGTATATGTGCAATACCGTATGGCACGGTTCTTTTTACTTTTTTAGCACTTTTTTTTCTTTTCCTAGCCATGATGCCTCCTCAATTACCTTCTTTTAATTCTTCCAGTAAATTTTCTTCTTGTTTTTGCATTTGTTTTTGTTCTTTGACCTCTTACAGGAAGACCAAGTCTGTGTCTGATTCCCCTATAGCAGCCCATATCCATAAGTTTTTTGATATTGACTGCTATTTCTCTTCTTAAGTCTCCTTCTACTTTATAATTTTGTTCAATAAATTTCCTTATTGCGTTTAGTTCATCTGGTGTAAGCTCACCAACTCTTTTCATACCATCAATACCAGTTTTTTCAAGAATTTCTTTAGCTCTGGTTTTTCCAATACCAAATATATAAGTAAGAGCAATCTCGAGTCTTTTTCTATCAGGTAAATCTACACCTGCTATACGAGCCATTGTTTCCTCCTAATTAACCCTGTTTTTGTTTATGTCTTGGATTTTCACAAATAACCATTACTCTACCATTTCTTTTAATAATTCTGCATTTTTCACATCTTTTTTTAACAGAAGACCTTACTTTCATTTTATACACCTCACATTCTAAATATTATTCTTCCTCTTGTTAAATCATAAGGAGATAACTCTACTTTTACTCTATCTCCAGGCAAAATACGAATAAAATGCATTCTCATTTTTCCAGAAACATGAGCTAAAACTTCATGTCCGGTATCTAATTTTACTCGGAACATAGCATTTGGAAGCGCTTCTTCAACAGTCCCTTCTACTACAATTCCTTTTTCTTTTTCCTCTTTTTTCTTCTTTTTTGCCATTTTGCTTCCTCTTAAGAGATTTTGATACAAATTTAATCTAGTTTTGAAAGAATCTCAGGACCGTTTTCAGTAATAGCAACAGAATGTTCAAAATGAGCTGCTAAAGCTTTCTCTTTTGAAACAACTGTCCATCCATCTTTCAATTTTCGATAATAATTTGGTCTTTTACCTAAAGTAGCCATAGGTTCTATAGCCAAAACCATTCCTGGTCTAAGAAGGACATTTTCGGCATTAGCCACGCAGTTAGATACGTGAGGGTCTTCATGGGGTTTTTGCCCTATCCCATGTCCTCCATAATCACAAATAGGAGCAAGACGATACTCTTTTAACGTGCCTTCTATAGCAGCCGCGATATCTTTTATAGTATTACCAGGATAACATTTTTCTATCCCAGCCATTAATGATTTTTCAACACCTTCTAAAAGTCTTTTCTTTCTATCACTTATTTTATTTCCAACTACGTAAGAGATAGCTGCATCTCCATACCAGCCATCGTAAACAACACCAAAATCTATACTAACTATATCTCCTTCTTTTAAAGGTTTTTTCTTTGGAACTCCATGAACTATTTCCTCATTTATAGATACACATAAAGCAGCTGGAAAACCATATAAACCTAAAAAAGCTGGCTTAACATTTCTTTTTTCAGCTTCTCTTTTGGCAATTTCGTCTAAGTCTATACCTGTCATTCCTGGTTTCGTTTCTTCTTTTATTATTTGAAGAATTTCGGCTACTATTTTATTGGCTTTTCTAAGTTTTTCTATATCTTTTTGGCTTTTTAAAGTTATCATTTGCAACAAACTTTTATTCTATCACAGATAATATAGTTTTGTAAATGATGTCAGGAGATTCCGAGGCATTTATAGGAAATAATTTATTCTTCTCTTTATAGTATTCAACTAAGGGAGCTGTTTGTTGATGGTATACTTCCAATCTTTTTCTTATAACTTCCTCCTTATCATCATCTCTTTGAATAACATCTACATTTTCAGGGGGAGGATTATAGACAACGTGATAAACCTTTCCTGTTTTTGGGTCTATTCTTCTTCCTGAGAGCCTATTAACAACTTCATCATCTTCAATTTCAAATAAGATAACAACATCAACTTTTCTCCCTAATTCTGGAAGCATTTTATCTAAAGCTTCTGCTTGAGGAATTGTTCTAGGAAAGCCATCAAGAATAATATCTTTGTTTTCTAATTCTTTAAGTTTTTCTTTAATAATAGATACAATAAGTTCATCAGGAACAAGTTTTCCTGCATCCATATATTCTTTTGCTTTTTTACCTAACTCTGTTTCATTCCTAACAGCTTCTCTTAAAATATCCCCTGTAGATATTTGAATAAAACCTTTTTCAGTAAGATTTTGCGCTTGTGTTCCTTTTCCAGCCCCTGGAGGTCCTAAAAATATAATAGTTTTAGCCATTTTTAGCTCCTTTTTAGAAAACCTTCATATTTCTTCATAGCAAGAAGAGCTTCTATCTGATGTAGAGTGTCCAACGCAACAACTACAACAATAAGTGCAGATGTTCCTCCAAAATAAAATGGAACGTCAAGCCATTTAATAAGTATCATAGGAAGAACAGCTATTGCAGCTAAAAAGATAGAACCTACAAATACTATTCTAGTAAGAACTTTATTTAAATATTCTTCTGTTTGACGGCCAGGTCTTACTCCTGGAATAAAAGCACCACTTTTCTTTAGATTTTCAGCAATATCTTTTGGATTTATTAGTATTGCTGTGTAAAAGTAAGCAAAGAAAATAATAAGCCCAACATAAAGAACAAAATAAACATAACTTTGAGGAGAAAGTAAATCAACGATTTTTCTTGCTAATTCACTTTCTTCAACAAACATCTGAGCTATTGTTGCTGGAAACATAAGAAGTGCAACAGCAAATATAATAGGAATAACTCCTGCAGGGTTTAGTTTGAATGGTAAATATGAAGCTGCTGCCCTAGCTGCATTTGCAGCTCTTCTAGCATATTGGATAGGAATTCTTCTTTCTGCTTCTTGTATATATATAATGCCTGCAACTACTATAATGATTACGGCTATAGCGATTCCCACTTGAAAAACTGTTAAATCTCCAGCTCTTAATTGTTCATAAGTGCTTATGATAGCTCGTGGTATTGTTGCAACGATACTTGCCATAATAATCATAGAAATACCATTTCCGATACCAAACTCTGTTATTTTTTCTCCAAGCCACATAAGAAAAACAGTTCCAGTTGTTATTATAATAGGCGTCATAGTAACAAACATTAAAGTGGATTCGGAAATAAGAGATTGACCGGTTTCTGTTTTTAAGTTACTAATCCATAAAGCAAGGGCAAAAGATTGAAATCCTGCGATAGCAATAGTTAGGTACCTTGTATACTGGGCTATCTTCCAACGACCGTATTCTCCTTCCTCTTTTTGATATCTTTCAAGAGTAGGAATAACAGCAGTAAGAAGTTGCATTATAATAGCTGCTGAAATATATGGCATAATACCGAGGGCAAAAATAGAAAGACGACCTAAAGCACCACCAGAAAACAGATTATAAACATTAAATAAAACCCCACCAGCAGAATTAAAATAATGCTGTAAAGCTGCTGTATCTATTCCTGGAACAGGGATATGAGTTCCAAGTCTATAAACTGCAAAAATTATTAAAGTATATATAAACCTATCTCTTAACTCTTTTATTTCAAAAATAGCTTTTAATTTTTCAATCAACCAAACCCTCTCTTAATTTATTTTTCTAAAATTTCTACTTTCCCACCTGCAGCTTTTATTTTTTCTTCAGCAGATTTAGAAAATTTATGGGCTTTTACTGTTAAAGGCTTTGTAAGTTCTCCATCTCCAAGGATTTTTACTGCTTCTGTGCATCTAATAAGACCTTTTTCTTTTAAAACTTCAGGAGTTATTTCAGTATTAGCTTCAAACTTTTCCTCTAAAGTTTTTATATTAACAATTTCATACTCTTTTGCTGTAGGATTTTTGAATCCTCTTTTTGGGATTCTCATAATAAATGGTGTTTGTCCACCTTCAAAGAAAGCAGGAAGGTCACCATAACCTCTTCTTGATTTTTGCCCTTTATGTCCTCTTGTAGAAGTTTTTCCATGTCCAGAACCAATACCTCTACCTACTCTTTTTTTTCTGTGAGTTGCACCATATGCAGGTTTTAATTCATGTAGCTTTATCCCCATTACTCTATCTCCTCCACTTGAATAAGATGATGTGCTTTTCTAATATTTCCTAAAACCATAGGATTTTTTTCTAAAATTTTCTCATCATTTATCTTTTTTAAACCTAAAGATTTAACAGCTTTTATTTGATCTTTTCTTTTACCTGCTAATCCTCTAACAAGTTTGACTTTTATTTTCATTTATAGCCTCCTACTTTACTATTGGAGCTTGAGCATATATTTTGAAGTTTTTCTTAACTTTTTCTTCATCTATTCCTCTTATCTTAGCTACTTGCTCAGGAGATCTAACTTTTAAGAGAGCATCAAACACAGCTTTTACTGTATTTGTTGGATTTGTTGTTCTTCCAATAATCTTTGTAAGAATATCTGTTACTCCAAGAAGCTCGAGAACTGGCCTAACAGGTCCACCCGCCACAACCCCAGTACCTCTTCTTGCAGGTTTGAGAAGAACAACTGCTGATTCATATTCTCCAATTACATCATGAGGTATTGTCCCTTCTATAAGAGGAACTTTTATTATATGTTTTTTTGCATCTGCTATAGCTTTTGCTATTGAAGGTGGAACTTCGTTAGCTTTTCCATGACCAAAACCAACATGTCCGTTTTTATCTCCTACAATTGCTAAAGTAGAAAAAGAAAATCTTCTACCACCTTCAACAACCCTTGTAGTTCTTCTTATTTCAACAACTTTTTCTTCAAGTGTTAATTCTTTGATATTAATAGGTTCTTGTTTTAATCTTTCTTCTATAATTGTTTCTATTTTTTTATATCCCATTCCATCACTCCTTTAGAATTTGAGTCCTTTTTCTCTTGCTGCGTCAGCAAAAGCTTTTACTTTACCGTGGTAAATAAAACCACCTCTATCAAAAACGACATTTTCAATTCCTTTAGCAAGAGCTTTTTCTGCAATGAACTCGCCAAGTTTTTTAGCTATTTCTATATTTTTACCGCCTTTTATTCCATATTTTTCAGTAAAATCTTTATCTATAGTTGATGCAGAAACAAGAGTATGTCCTTTTTCATCATCAATTATCTGAACATAAAGATTATTTAAACTTTTAAAGAAAGCCATTCTTGGTCTTTCTGCAGTTCCAAAAACTTTTTTTCTTATTCTTTTATGTCTAATTATTCTTTTTTCTCTTCTTGTTTTTACTGCCATTTTACTCCTACTCCTCTATTTAGAGTTTTTATTTCTTACCTACAGATTTACCAGGTTTGAGTTTAAGAACTTCTCCTTTGTATCTAATACCTTTTCCTTTGTAAGGATCTGGTTTTCTAAATTCTCTTATTTCAGCAGCAACTTGACCTACTTTTTGTTTATCTATACCAGAAACTTTTATAATATTTCCTTCTACTGAAATTTGAATATCAGGAGGAGGTTCATAAATAATAGGATGAGAATATCCAAGTTGAAGTTCTAATGTTTTTCCTTTCATCTGAGCTCTATAACCAATACCATGAATTTCAAGCTCTACTGTAAATCCCTTTGAAACACCTTCAACCATGTTCGCAAGTAAAGCTCTTGTTGTCCCATGAATTGCTCTCATAAAAGCAGAATCATCAGGTCTTTCCACTTTTATTTGATTATTTTCTATTTTAATTTCTAATTTTGGATTAAAATCATTTTCTAATTGTCCTTTTGGACCTTTAACAATAACATGATTGTTTTCTTCTATTTTAACCTCAACACCTTGAGGAATATCTATAGGTTTTCTTCCTATCCTTGACATTTAATTTTGCCTCCTTGTATTAATTACCAGATATAACAGAGAACTTCTCCACCAACTTTTTGCTGTCTTGCTTCTGCATCTGTAAGAAGACCTTTATTAGTAGAAAGAATAGCAATTCCAAGACCTTTTCTTACATAAGGAATATTTTTAACATCTACGTATTTTCTTAAACCTGGTTTAGAAACTCTTCTAATTCCTTGAATTACAGGTTTTGTATTTCTATTGTCAAGATATTTTAGTTTTATAATTAATGTTCCTTGATTTCCTTTTTTATTTTCTTCTGAAACAGTATAATCTTCTATATAACCTTCTCTTTTTAATATTTCAGCTATTTTTTCTTTCATTTTTGAGTGAGGGATATAAACTTCACTTTTTCTAGATTTCATTGCATTATTTATTCTTGCAAGCATATCTGCAATTGGGTCAACAACCATTTCTTGCCTCCTTACCAGCTAGCTTTTTTAATTCCAGGGATTTCACCTCTAGAAGCTCTTTCCCTGAAGCAAATTCTACACATATCAAATTGTCTTATATATCCTCTAGGTCTTCCACAAATTGGGCATCTTGCATGTTTTCTTGTTTTATACTTAGGTTTCTTTAAAAAAGATTTTGCCCATAAAGCTTTACGTGCCATATTGTTTAATCCTCCTTATTGAGCTCTTATAGGTAATCCAAGTAAAGATAAAAGCCATCTGGCTTCTTCATCAGTCTCAGCAGATGTTTCTATTATGATGTCCATACCTCTGATTCTGTCTACTTTATCATAATCTATTTCAGGAAAGATAATCTGTTCTGAAAGACCAAAGGCATAGTTTCCTCTTCCATCAAAAGACCTAGGATTTAATCCTCTAAAGTCCCTAACCCTTGGAAGAGCAACAGAGATAAGTTTATCTAAGAAATCCCACATTCTTTCTTTTCTAAGAGTTACTCTAGCTCCAACAGGAAGACCTCTTCTTAATTTAAAACCAGCTTCTGATTTTTTAGCTCTTCTTATTTCAGGTCTTTGTCCTGTAATAGCCATTAAGTCTTCAACTGCTTTATCAAGCTGTTTTATATCTTGAACAGCTTCACCAACTCCCATATTTACAACAATTTTCTTTATTCTAGGAATTTGCATAGGAGATTTATATCCAAATCTTTCCATCAATTTCGGAGCAACTTCTTTTTCGTATTTCTCTCTTAATCTTGGTACATATTTTTCAGCAACTGCCATTATCTTTTACCTCTTACTTTTTTTCTTTTTCCCAGATGATATCTATTGTTTCACCAGTTTTTTTATTGAATCTTTCTTTTATTATTTTCCCATCTTCTTCTTTATATCTAAAACCAATTTTTACTCTAGAACCTGTTTTTTCATCATAATAAGCAACATTTGAAATATGAATTGGTCTTTCTATTTCAAAAATTCCGCCTTCTCTAATTCCTTCTATATGCTTTACATGTTTTTTACCGATATTTACACCTTCAATAATAACTCTTACATTATTTGGGTCTTTTTTATCTCTAAGAATTTGTTTTATTTTTCCTGTTTTTCCTTTTTCTTTTCCTGCAATAACAATAACAGTGTCACCTTTTCTTAATCTTGTTTTTACCATCATTTTTTATATTACCTCCGGAGCAAGAGAAACTATTCTGTAGAATCCTTTCGCTCTAATTTCTCTAGCTACAGGACCTAAGATACGAGTTCCTAATGGTTCTAAGTTGTTATTTAAAAGAACAACAGCATTATCATCAAACTTTATATAGCTACCATCTTCTCTTGGTACTTCTTTAGCAGTTCTTACTACAACTGCTTTATATATCTTTCCTTTTTTAGCAGTTCCATTAGGAATAGCATCTTTTACTGTTACTGTAATAACGTCACCAAGGGTCGCAAAATCTGTTTGTTTACCGAAGTTTACTTTTTTAGGTATTCCTATACACTGAACTTTTTTCGCACCTGAGTTATCAGCTGTATTTAAATAAGTACCTCTACGTATCATTTTCTCTACCTCTTTTTATTAGATAGGTTTGCGCAAAGCAAAGACAAATTAATATTATACAATAACTATTGTTCTTTTTCAAGGACTTACTTTTGAGGAAGAATTTCAACTACAGTCCATCTTTTTAATTTAGATATAGGTCTGCTTTCTCTTATTCTTACGATATCTCCTATTTGACATTTATTTCCTTCATCATGAGCATAAAATTTGGTTGTTTTTTTAATTCTTTTACCGTAAAGAGGATGAGGAACTTGCCTTTCAACAGCAACAACAACAGTTTTGTCCATTTTGTTGCTAACAACTTTTCCAACAAATTCCTTTCTTCCAGATTTAACTGCCATTACTTACCTCCTGTCTGAGAAAGCTCTCTTTCTCTTAAAATTGTAAGAATTCTTGCAATATCTCTTTTTGTAGCTCTAATTTCTGAAGGCTTTTCTAAACCACCAATAGCATTTTGAAATCTTAAATGCATTAATTTCTTTTTTAATTCTACAAGTTTTTCTCTAAGTTCATCATCAGTTAATTTTCTAAGTTCTTCTGCTTTCATCTGACTACACCTCTTCTCTTGCTTTTACTACTCTTGTTTTTATAGGAAGTTTATATCCTGCTTTTCTAAAAGCTTCCTCAGCAACTTCTTGAGGAACTCCAGAAATTTCAAAAAGTATATGTCCAGGTTTTACTACAGCTACAAAATGGTCAAGATCTCCTTTACCCTTACCCATTCTTGTTTCAGCTGGTTTTCTTGTAACTGGTTTATGAGGGAAAACTCTAATCCAAACTTTAGCACCTTTTTTAGCTTCCCTAACTATTGCAATACGGGCAGCTTCTATCTGTCTTGAAGTCATCCAGCAAGGCTCTAATGCCTGAAGTCCATATTCTCCGAAAGCAACATAGTTTCTTCTGTTTGCTTTTCCTTTCATTCTGCCTCTATGTTGCTTTCTCCACTTTAGCTTTTTAGGTTGTAAAAGAGACATCTATATTCCTCCTTATTATTTTTCTTATACTGTGTGAAGTTCTTCTTCTATTTTCTTAAGAACTTCATCTTTTTGCTCTGCAAGTTTATCACCTTTGTATATCCAGACCTTAACTCCAAGAATTCCATATTTTGTAGAAGCTCTTGCAGTTCCATAGTCTATATCCGCTCTGATAGTTTGAAGGGGCATTCTTCCTGCCATAAACCACTCTTTTCTAGCAAGGTCAACTCCACCAATACGTCCACCAACCTGAACTTTTATACCTTTTGCTCCTGCTTTCATTGCGTTATCTATAGCTCTTTTCATTGCTCTTCTGTGAGAAACCCTTCTCTCTAGCTGAAGTGCTATATCTTCAGCAACAAGTTTTGCATTAAGTTCAGGTCTTTTTACTTCATCAACATTAACAGTTATCTCTTCTGCGTTAGTAATAGCCTGGAGGACTTTGTTTAGTTCTTCTACTTCTGCTCCCTTTCTTCCTATTACAATTCCAGGTTTTGAGGCTATTATTTTAACTCTAAGTTTTTGTCCAAGTCTTTCTATAAGAACATCAGCTATTCCAGCCTGTTTATATCTTTGTTCTATAAAATTTCTTATTTTTATATCTTCATGAAGAAGTTTTCCATATCTTTGTTTATCTGCATACCATTTAGATTTCCAATCTTTTGTTACTCCTAATCTAAATCCTATTGGATTTACTTTCTGACCCACGATTTATCCTCCTTTACTGCCTTTCAGCTAAAGTTATATAGATATGAGAATATCTTCTTCTAATCATTGTTGCTCTACCATATGCTCTGGGCATATATCTTTTGAGCATTGGACCATCTTCAGCTCTAATTTCTTTTATGTAAAGATTATCAATATCCATATCTTTCATTTCTGCATTTGCAATAGCACTTTTAAGAAGTTTTTCAACAATTCTTGCTGCTCTTTTGTTTAGCTCTTGTAAAATAGCAAGAGCCTGTCCTACATCTTTGCCTCTAATAAGGTTTATAACCTGTCTAGCTTTTGTAGGAGAAGTTCTAGCATATCTTAAAACAGCTCTAGCTTCTTTAGCTTTTGTAGCTTCTGCCATCTTTTTTCACCTCTTACTTTTTCTTTACTGCTTTTGCAGATTTATCTGGATGTCCTCTAAATGTTCTTGTTAAAGAGAACTCTCCAAGTTTATGTCCAACCATTTCTGGCTGGATATATACAGGGATAAACTTCATTCCGTTATAAACAGCTATGGTATGACCAACCATCTCTTCAGTTATAGTACAAGCTCTATCCCAAGTTTTGACAATTTTTCTTTCACCAGTTTCATTCATTTTTCTGATTTTTTTAAGAAGCTTCTCATTTACATATGGATTTTTGAACCTTTCGTTCCACTTACCTTTGTATCCCATTCTTATTTACCTCTACGTTTGATTATGAATTTATCAGAGTACTTAGCTCCACGTCTTGTTTTGTAACCTTTTGTAGGTTGACCCCAAGGGGATACTGGATGTTTACCAAATGTTTTACCTTCACCACCACCGTGTGGGTGATCAACAGGGTTCATAGCTGTACCTCTAACTGTAGGTCTGATTCCTAACCATCTTGACCTTCCTGCTTTACCAAGTTTAACTAGCTCGTGCTCCTGAAGACCTACTACTCCTATAGTCGCCATACACTTTTTATGAACAAGTCTTATTTCTCCAGAAGGAAGTCTTAGTTGAATGTAATCTCCCTGTCTACCAAGAATCTGTGCCGACATACCTGCAGCTCTTGCAAGCTGACCGCCTTTTCCAGGAGTAAGCTCTATATTATGAACAAATGTACCAACTGGTATTTTTTCTAATGGAAGAGCATTACCTACCTTTATTTCTGGAAGCTCAGCTCCTTTTTCTAAATCTTTCCATGTTACAGACTGAACAACATCTCCAACCTGAAGTCCTTCAGGCCAGATAATGTATCTTTTTTCCCCGTCTGCATAATGAAGAAGTGCTATTCTTGCAGACCTGTTTGGGTCATATTCAATAGCAGCAACCTTTGCAGGTACACCAGATTTATCTCTTTTAAAGTCAATAATTCTATAAAGTCTTTTATGACCACCGCCTCTGTGTCTTACTGTTATTCTTCCTTGATTATTTCTTCCTGCTTTTTTCTTTAAAGGTTCAACAAGGGATTTTTCAGGTTCTGTTTTTGTAATTTCTGAAAAATCATATAAGATTGCATGCCTTGTTCCATTTGTAACAGGCTTTAACTTTCTAACACCCATTTTTATTTCACCTCTATATTAATTCTGCAATATTTATTGGTTCTTCTGATTCTATTCTTACAATAGCTTTTTTCCATTTTTTTGTATAACCAGGTTTTCCAAAACCTACTCTTTTTTGTTTTGGTTTTACTATCATTGTTCTAACTTCTTTAACTTTTACTTTATCTCCAAGAATATCTTCAACAGCTTTTCTTATTTCTATTTTGTTTGCATCCATTGCTACTTCAAAAACTAGTTTGTTTTCTTTTTCGTTTAATCTAACAGCCTTTTCTGTAAGGACAGGACGGATAAGGATGTCATATGGATTTCTTCCGCTCATTATCCTAACCTCTCGTTGATTTTTTCCAGAGCAGATTTTGTTATGAGAACGTGATCTGCATTAAGAATGTCATATGTATTTAATCCTTCAACTAGTAAAACTTTTGCTTTTGGTATATTTCTAAAAGATTTAATTACATTTTCATCTTTTTCAGCTAAAACTAAAAGAACTTTTGCTTTATCAAGTCCAAAATTTTTTAAAACTTCTACAGCTTTTTTTGTCTTAGGTTCATCAAAGGAGAAGTCTTCTACAATAGTAAGCTCACCATCTTTGAGCTTCATAGAAAGAACACCTTTTAAAGCTTTTTTTCTTACCTTCTTAGGTAATGCATAATAGTAGTCTCTAGGATGTGGACCGTGAGCTACTCCTCCACCTACAAATATGTTAGCTTTCTTGTCCCCATGTCTTGCATTACCTGTTCCCTTCTGAGGAAGTATCTTTCTTCTAGAACCTCTAACCTCTGCTCTTGTTTTTGTTGAAGCTGTTCCTGCTCTTCTAGCAGCAAGTTGCCATTTTATAACTTCCCAAATTGTATGTTCTCTTACTTCTGTATTGAAAATATTTTCATTTAAGTTAACAGTTCCAACATTTTCCTTTTTTATGTTAACTACATTAGCTTCCATTTACTCTTACCTCATTTCTTTGATTTATGAAGCATAAGCTTCTTTAGCTCTTTTTAATTTTCTTTGTCCTTTTCTTCTTTGAAGGATAACACTTTCTTTTAGTTTTACAACAGAGTTTGGCGCTCCAGGAACAGAACCTTTAACAAGAATTACATTTTTTTCTGGAAGTATATCTACAACTTCCAATCCAAGAACTGTTATTGTTTCATTTCCGTAATGACCTGGCATTCTTTTTGTTTTCCATACTCTACCAGGGTCTTCACAGGCACCAATAGAACCTATAGCCCTGTGGTATCTTGAACCATGGGATTTTTTGAATCCAGAGAAATCCCATCTTTTCATTGCTGAAGCAAAACCACGCCCTTTTGATGTCCCTGTTATATCAACAAGGTCTCCTTTTTCAAAAACTTCTTCTACTTTTATTTCTTGTCCAAGTTGAAGCTCTTCTCCTTCTTTTAAAGGAAATTCTGCTAACGTTCTTAAAGGCTGGACTCCTGCCTTTTTGAAGATAGCTAAAAGAGGTTTAGGCGTTCTTTTTTCTTTTCTGCTTCCTGCACCAAGGACAGCAGCAGAATATCCATCTTTCTCTTCGGTTCTTATATTTACAACATAGTTAGGTTCTACCTGTATTACAGTTACAGGAATTGCTTTTCCATTTTTGAAAACTCTAGTCATTCCTATTTTTTTACCAATTATGCCTTTTGGCATTTTTCTCACTCCTTCTTATTAGCTTAATTTTATTTCTACATCTACCCCAGCAGGTAGGCTTATATCCATTAATGCTTCAATTGTTTGTGGTGAAGCATTTTCAATATCTATAAGTCTTTTATGAATTCTCATTTCAAAATGTTCTCTAGATTGCTCAAACTTGTGTGGTGACCTGAGAACACACCAAATTTTTCTTTGGGTAGGAAGCGGGATAGGGCCTTTGATAACCCCACCGCTTCTTTTAACTGTATCTATAATTTGTTTAACTGATTGGTCTAATACTTTTGGGTCAAAAGCTTTTAATTTTATTCTAATTTTCTCCTGCATCTCTTCCACCTCTATTATTCAATAATTTGAGTAACAACACCAGCACCAACAGTTCTACCACCTTCTCTAATAGC